>NZ_JBLRVY010000035.1:0-117737 GCF_048159485.1 Streptomyces sp. 4F14 | reverse complement strand
GCGGTGGTTCCTCGGACGTCGCCCGGGGTGGCTGTGCGTGTGTCGCCGGGGGCGGTGGTTCCTCGGACGTCGCCCGGGGTGGCTGTGCGTGTGTCGCCGGGGGCGGTGGTTCCTCGGACGTCGCCCGGCGTGGTTGCGCGTGTGTCGCCGGGCGGTGTGGCTCGTGCGTCGCTGCCCGCGAGCGTGAGTCCGTCCCTTCTGGCCTCGGACGGTCCCCCGGTCACCACGTCGTTCCTCCCCCTGCTCTGCCCCTCGGCCGGGAGGGTGTGGCGCCCCCCGGCCGTGCCCTGCGTCAGGTCATGTCGTTGTGCCACGCCGGCGCCTCCGGGCGTCTATGAACATCTCCTGGATGTTGCGCAGCGGCTGGCCGTCGGCGTCGGTGGCGTGCCGGGTCCACTCGCCGTCGGGGCCGAGGTGCCAGGAGGCGGTCGTGTCGGACATGCCGGTCTCCAGCATGCGGTTGAGGGCGGCGCGGTGACCGGGGTCGGTGACCCGGACGAGGGCCTCGATACGCCGGTCCAGGTTGCGATGCATCATGTCGGCGCTGCCGATCCACACCTCGGGCTCGCCGCCGTTGCCGAAGGCGAAGACGCGGGAGTGCTCCAGGAAGCGGCCCAGGACGGACCGGACCCGGACGTTCTCCGAGAGGCCGGGTACGCCGGGACGGATCGCGCAGATGCCGCGCACCCACACGTCGACCGGCACGCCCGCCTGCGAGGCCCGGTACAGGGCGTCGATGATCGCCTCGTCGACCATCGAGTTGACCTTGATCTTCACGTGCGCCGGGCGGCCCGCGCGGTGGTGCTGGGTCTCCTTGTCTATGCGGGAGACCAGGCCGTCCCGCAGCGACTTCGGGGCGGTCAGCAGGCGGCGGTACGTCTCGCGGCGCGAGTAGCCGGAGAGCCGGTTGAACAGGTCGGACAGGTCCGCGCCGACCTGCGGGTCGGCCGTCAGCAGCCCCAGGTCCTCGTACAGGCGGGCCGTCTTCGGGTGGTAGTTGCCGGTGCCGACGTGGCTGTAGCGGCGCAGAGTGTCGCCCTCCTGGCGGACGACCAGCGACAGCTTGCAGTGCGTCTTCAGTCCGACGAGGCCGTAGACGACGTGGCAGCCGGCCTCCTCCAGCTTCTTCGCCCACTTGATGTTCGCGTGCTCGTCGAACCGGGCCTTGATCTCGACGAGGACCAGCACCTGCTTGCCCGACTCGGCCGCGTCGATCAGCGCGTTGACGATCGGGGAGTCACCGGACGTCCGGTACAGGGTCTGCTTGATCGCGAGGACGTCCGGGTCCTCCGCGGCCTGCTCGACGAACGCCTGCACCGACGTCGAGAAGCTGTCGTACGGGTGGTGCAGCAGGACGTCCCGCTCGCGCAGCGCCGCGAAGATGTCCGGCGCGGAGGCCGACTCGACCTCGGCGAGGTCGCGGTGCGTGCCCGCGATGAACTTGCGGTACTTCAGCTCCGGCCGGTCCAGGCCGTGGATGCGGAACAAGCCGGTCAGGTCGAGGGGGCCCGGCAGCGGGTAGACCTCCGCCTCGGAGATCTTCAGCTCGCGCACGAGGAGGTCCAGCACCTCGCGGTCGATGGACTCCTCGACCTCCAGGCGCACCGGCGGGCCGAAGCGGCGCCGCATGAGCTCCTTCTCCAGCGCCTGGAGCAGGTTCTCCGCGTCGTCCTCCTCGACCTCCAGGTCCTCGTTGCGGGTGAGGCGGAACGCGTGGTGCTCCAGCACCTCCATCCCCGGGAACAGCTCCTCCAGGTGCGCGCCGATGACGTCCTCGATCGGGACGTACCGGCCGGGGGAGCTCTCCAGGAACCGCGACAGCAGCGGGGGCACCTTCACGCGGGCGAAGTGCTTGTGCCCGCTGACCGGGTTGCGCACGACGACCGCGAGGTTCAGGGAGAGGCCGGAGATGTACGGGAAAGGATGCGCCGGGTCGACCGCCAAAGGGGTGAGGACCGGGAAGATCTGGTGCCGGAACAGCGTGAACAGCCGCGCCTGCTCCTTCTCCGTCAGCTCCGCCCAGCGGACCAGGTGGATGCCCTCCTCCGCGAGCGCGGGGGCGACGTCCTCGTGGTACGCGGCGGCGTGCCGGGCCATCAGCTCCCGCGAGCGCGCCCAGATCATCTCCAGCACCTCGCGGGGCTGGAGGCCCGACGCCGAGCGCGTCGCCACGCCTGTCGCGATACGCCGCTTCAGCCCTGCCACCCGGACCATGAAGAACTCGTCCAGGTTGCTGGCGAAGATGGCCAGGAAGTTGGCCCTCTCCAGCAACGGCGTGTTCGGGTCCTCGGCCAGCTCCAGCACCCGTTCGTTGAACGCGAGCCAGCTGCGCTCCCGGTCGAGGAACCTGCCCTGCGGCAGTTCGTCCCCGCTCTCCTCGTACGCGTCGAGGTCGGCGTCGATGTCGGGTTCCAGGTCGGACACCGTCGAGGGGGAGACCGTGTGCGGGCGGTGCGCCGCTATGGAACCCACCGAGGGCTGTGCGTGCTGGGCTTCGGCCTGGGCGCTGGACTGGGTGTTGGGCTGGCTCATAAACCCATTCTTCCGCGCATGGGGCAGGACGGGCGCGTCGGAACGTGCGGGCGGGCGGGGGGCGGCGTCGCCCGCCGAGGGCGGATCCGTGGGGGGCAGACCCTCTGGCGGCGGCGAAGGCTCGGGCACGGCCTGGTTCATTGCCCGAGCGTCGCAAGCTCGTCTGAATCGCCGGTTACGGAGACATGACGTGCGGGATAGCGGGGGGTGTTCGGGCGGGGGGTCGGGTGTGGGGGTGCGGGGGCGGGGGTGAGGGGTCGGCGTTCTCGTCCAGGATGGGACGCCACGCCGTACGCGGCACAGACCACCGGGGGTTCCGCCATGACCACGCCCTTCCCGCTGCCCGAGGAGACGGTGATCGTCTTCGACCGGGACGAGGAACTGTCCGCCTACTCGTCGTTCACCCATGTCATGAACTACCTGGAAGCGATCGACGTGGTGTACGGGGAGTACCCGGCGGCGTACCTCCTGGACGGCCGCGTCCTGGAACTGACGGCGCCGGAGGGGTGCAAGGGGCCGGTGCTGCTGACCCGGACCGAGCGGAGCGACCTGGCGGACCTGGAGCGGCGGACTGCCCGGCACTGGGCGCGGTACGCCGCCGGAGACGCTCCGCTCGGTCCTGAGGAGACCGCACGACTTCTGCTCGCTCCCGGGGAGCGGTCCGGCGGTGGGGTGCCCGGAAGGCTGCTGCGGTGGTTGTCGCGGTGGGGCTGAGGGTGTCGTGGTCATCGCGGTCTCCCTTGAGGGGGTGGGTCTGATGTGGATTCGGGCTGTTCCGGTGCTTCTGCTCCATTGATCGGATCTGGGCCCTCGATCGGTTCTGCCCGGCTCGGAAAAAGTTCGGAGGCGGTGTCGAGGGCGGTGTCCGGGTTCGCTGGAAGGCGGAAGAACCCACAGGTCGGAGGCGTCGTGGGAGGCGCCATAGAAAGGGGACAAAAAATTTCCGCGGATCGTGAACCGATCGGCGAGGCCGGAGCGATGAGGGGGTGTGAGCGAAACGAGAAGTGACGGGGAGCTGCTGCGGGCCATCGCCGCAGACGGGGACCGTCACGCCTTCGAGGAGCTGTACCGGCGGTACGCGCCGTGGCTGGCCGCTCGGTTGCGCAGCCGCTGCTCGGACGCCGGGACGGTGGACGACGTCGTGCAGGAGACGTTCCTCGCGGTGTGGCGGGGCAAGGCCCGGTACCACGAGGAGGGGGACGTCGCGGGCTGGCTGTGGCGGATCGGCGCGAGACGTCTCGTGGACGCCCTGCGCCGCGACGGCGCCCGCGGCCGGATCCGCCAGGCCCTCGCCCGGCTGCGCCATCGCGACGAGGCGTCCGCGGAGGACCGCGTCCTCACCGGGGTGGAGCACGGCGACCTCGCGGGTGCCTTGGCCCGTCTCTCACCGGAACTGCGCGCGGTGCTCCAGGCCACGGTCATCGACGGCCTGAGCACCAGAGAAGCGGCGGCCCTCCTCGGCATTCCGGCGGGGACGGTCAAGACACGGGCGATGCGGGCCCGCAGACAACTGAGGGAGGCACTGACGTGAGGGGGACGAGGAGCGAGGGCCTCCGGCGGGCCGCGGCGACGGGGCCGCGGCGGACCGGCCGGGGTGTGGCGACGGAGCCGGGCCGGATCGGCTGGGGTGTGGCGACGGAGCCGGGCCGGATCGGCCGGGACGTACTGCCGGGCGCGCGCTGGATCGGCCGGGGCGTGGTGATGGCGCCGGGCGGGATCGACGGGGGTGTGGTGAGGGCGCCGGGCCGCAGCGGCCTGGGCGTGGTGACGGGATCGGGTCGGGTCGACGGAAGGAGCGCGGCATGAGCTGGCATGTCGGTGACGAGGAGCTGCGGGCCTATGCGCGGGGCGAGCTGGCGGCGCCGCTGCTGTGGTCGACGGACACGCACCTCGCGGCCTGCGCGCAGTGCCGGGCCACGCTCGCGCGGGAGTCCGACCCGGTCGCGCTGGACGCCGGCTGGGAGCGGCTCGACGCGGAACTGGACGCGCCCAGGAGGGGCCTGCTGGAGGGGACGCTCGTGCGGTTCGGGGTCTCCGACCACACCTCGCGGCTGCTGACGGCGACGCCGATCCTGCGCCGCTCCTGGTTCCTCGCGGTGCTGTCGGTCCTGGTGATGACGGTCGTGATGGTCCGTACGGCCGACAACCCGGCGCTCTTCCTGGCGCTCGCGCCGCTCCTGCCGCTGGCGGGCGTGGCCCTGTCGTTCGGCCGCGCCCTGGACCCGACGTACGAGATGGCGATGGTCGCCCCGATGCACGGCTTCCGGCTCCTGATGATCCGTACGGTCGCCGTCCTCACCGCGAGCCTCGCCCTCAACGGCCTCACGACGCTGGCCCTCCCGGGCTACGGCCTGCTGGCCCTGGCCTGGCTCCTGCCGGCGCTGGCGCTGACGGCGACGGGCCTGGCCCTGACCGCCCGCCTCGGCGCGGTGGTGGCCCCTGCCCTCACCTGCTCCATCTGGGTCGGGATCCTCCTGTACGCCCAGTCCCGCCCGCACGACGCGCTGGCCCCTTTCACGACGCCGGGTCAGATCGTCGCCGCCGTGGTGGCCCTGGTCGCGGCCCTGGCCCTCTACCGCTCACGGGACCGCTTCGACATCCGCCCGATGGCCGGCTTCCAGGAAGGCGGGGCGATGTGACGCCGCGCAGGACACCCCGCCCCACCGACCACGACACCACCCGAGAGGACCCCATGACCGGCACCATCGACCCGACGCTGACGGCGACAGACCTTGTCCTGCGCTACGGCGGCACGCGCGCCCTGGACGGCGTCTCCCTGACCCTCGGCAGGGGAGTCACCGGCCTGCTGGGCCCCAACGGCGCGGGCAAGACGACCCTGCTGCGGGTGCTGGCGACCGCGGTCCCCCCGGACGGCGGCGAGTTCAGGGCCCTGGGCCACGACCCGCGTACGGCGGCCGGCCGGCTGGGCCTGCGCCGGGCGCTCGGCTACCTGCCGCAGAACCCCGGTTTCCACCCCGACTTCACGGCGTTCGAGTTCGTGGACTACGTCGCGATCCTCAAGGAGCTGAGCGACCGGGGAGCCCGTAACAGGGAGGTGCGGCGCGTGCTGGAGGCCGTCGACCTGAGCGACGTGCGCAAGACGCGTCTGAAGAGGCTGTCCGGCGGGATGCGGCAGCGCGTCGCGCTCGCGGCGGCTCTCGTCGGGGACCCGGGCCTGCTCGTCCTGGACGAACCGACCGTCGGACTCGACCCCGAACAGCGCATGCGGTTCCGGGAGCTGATCGCGCAGGCCGGCGAGGGCCGGACGGTGCTGCTGTCGACGCACCAGACGGAGGACGTGGCGATGCTGTGCCACCGGGTGATCGTGATGAGCGGGGGCCGCGTCCGCTTCGAGGGAACCCCCGCCGACCTGACCGCGCGAGCGGCCGGCCGGGTCTGGAGCAGCGTCGAGCGGGACCCGGCGGCGCTGGCCGGCTGGCGCACCGGCACCGGCAGCTTCCGCAACATCGGCGACCCCCCGAAGGGTGCCGAACTCCTCGAACCGACCCTGGAGGACGGCTACTTGCTCACCCTGAACGGCGAGAGCGCGGAGGTGTCCGCGTGAGCGCCCTGACCGCGACCCCGGCCCAGGTGGCCGAACCGCAGGCCGCCGGCCCCCGCCGGACCGCCTCGGTCCTCGCGCTGGCCCGCTTCGAGGCCCGCGAACTCCTCCTCCAGATCCCCGTGCTGCTCTTCGGGTTCCTCTGGCTCACCTTCACGGCCATCGGGCTGTTCAGGGAGGAGGGCATGAACGACTTCCCGATCCTCCACGTGGTGGACCGGGAGACGCAGGCCCTCCCGCAGTTCTTCTCGATCGCGATCCTGGTCTCCGTCAACTCGGCGGTGCTGCGCGCCCGCAGGAACAAGACGGACGAGCAGTTCTCGATGCTGCCGATGGAGCCCTGGGCCCGCGCGCTGGCCCACGCCCTGTCGGTCGTGCCGTACGCCCTGTTCACCGCGCTGGTCGTCGGCGTCGACTTCGGGGTGGCCGCGCTCAAGCCGGGCGCGGTCGGGTCGGGGTCGGTCGCCGAGCTGGTGGTGGGTCCGCTGACGGTGATGTTCGCGGGGCTCATCGGGATACTGCTGGCGGGGCTGTGGCCGCTGACGTTCGTGCCGGTGCTGATCGTGGTGGTCGTCTATCTGGCGGTCGTGGAGTCGGTGTCGCTGGACGGCGGTTGGACGAGCTGGCTCTCCCCGGTCGTCGTCGACGAGAACGCGAACGGCCTCCCGGTCCCCTCAGACCTCCTGGAGCGGCACTCCGGCTGGCACGCGCTCTACCTGCTGGCCGTGTGCGTCCTGCTCACCTGCCTGGCGATGCTCGTCAAGGGCGGCCGTAGCGTGGCGATCAAGGCGGCGGCGGTGCTGGCGCTCGCGGTCACCGTCCTCGCCGGGTTCGAGCAGCGGCCCGGGGACTCGGCGGCCCTGGCCGAGGCGCGGCGGACGGCGTCCGAGCACCCGGAGAAGGTGCAGTCGTGCGCGGAGTACGGCGGTTCGACGTACTGCTCGTTCCCGGAGTGGAACGGGCAGCGGGCGCGGTGGGCGCAGGTCGTGGACCGGGTCCGGGCCAACGCCGGGGTCACGACGCCGCTGACGGTGCGCCAGCGCGTCGACGTCACCCACGGGGTGGGGAGCGACTACGCGCTGTCGTCCCAGAGTGGCGCCGGGCAGGTCACGGTCGGCACCCGCTGGGGCGGCAACCGGATCCCCGAGTTCGCGGTCGGGGTGGCGTCCGTGCTGGTCGCCGGCTCGGAGGCGGCGGCGGAGAACATGTGCGGAGCGCGCGCGGTGACCGCCCTGTGGCTGGTGCTGGGGGACGACCCGACGCCCGAGGACACGTTCAGGAGCCTGCGGGTGGGTGACAGCACGGTGGGTTCCGCCGTCGTCCTCGCCCCCACCGACCCGGTCGCCATGACGGCCCAGCAGACCGACGTCGTCAACGCCCTCCTCACCCGCCCCCGCACCGAGGTCACGGCGGCGGTCAAGGCCCACTGGACGGAGCTGACCTCCCCGAAGACGACCACGGCGGACGCGGCCCGGCTGCTGGGCGTCGCGGTGCCGAAGGGGGCGGAGACGTGTGGCGACGAAGGCGATGAAGGTGACGAATAGGAACGGACGCGCGGAAGCAGAGCCGGAGCCAGGAGGGAGCACAGACATGCGGCGAGTGAGGTACAACGACGAGAAGGCCCTGAACCCGGCCTCGACGACCCCCGCTTCAACGGCTGCCGCCTGGCGTTCCCTCCCCGCCCTGGCCCTCCCCACCTGGCGCTCCACCCCCCGCCTCGCCCCCGCCATCGCGGCCGGCGCCGGCCTGCTGCTCGTGGGATCCACCCGGCTCGCGGACACGCCCCCCGACGACCTCGCCGCCCTGAACCTCCTGAGGATCACCGCCCTCATGGGCGCGCTGGCGCTGGCGTTCCTGCTGGACGACCGGGCGCGGAACATCACGGAGACCGCCCCGACGCCCCGCCCCCTGAGGGTGGCCCTGCGGCTCGTCCCCGCGCTGCTGCTGGCGGCGCTGTGGTGGACGGCGGCCGTACTGCTCGTCCCCGCCGCCTCCCGCCCCTCACTGCTGCCGCTCACCCTGGAGGCCGGCGCGATGGCGACGACGGCGCTGGCGCTGGCGACGGCGCGGGTCCGCTTCACGGACGTCGCCGCACCGGGCGGCGCGGCGGCGACAGGGACGCTCGCGGTGATGGCCGTCGCCGTCGTGATCCCCGCGCGGTGGGGCCTGTTCGCGCTGCCGGACGAGCCGCACTGGCCGGGCACGCACTGGAGGTGGGCGCTGGTCCTGGCGGTGACGGCGCTGGCGAGCGCGGCGTGGACCCCGCAGCCGCTGGAACGCGGGGTCCCTCACCGGCTCAAGAGCCTCAGCTCTCGGCGCGGTACATCAGGTCCGTCTCATGCGTGAGGAACCCGAGCCGCTCGTACACGGAGACCGCCGCCTTGTTGTCCGCGTCGACGTACAGCATGGCGGTCGGCAGCCCCTGCTCCGCGAGGTGGCGCAGCCCGATCGTGGTGAGGGACTTGCCGAGCCCGCCGCCCTGGACGCCGGGGCGTACGCCGAGGACGTACACCTCGCCGAGTCGCTCGGCCGCGTGGACCTTCGTCCAGTGGAAGCCGACCAACTCCTCGCCCCGGAACGCCAGGAAGAACCCGGCGGGGTCGAACCACGGCTCGGCGGCGCGCGCGTCGAGGTCGCGCTGCGTGAGGGAGCCCTGCTCGGGGTGGTGGGCGAAGGCGGCGGCGTTGAGGTCGAGCCAGGCGGCGTCGTCCTTGCCGGGGACGAAGGTGCGGACGGTGACGTCGGCCGGGAGGACCGGGTCGGGGAGGGCCAGGTCCGTCAGGGGGCGGCGCATCTGCCGCAGTTCGCGGAACAGCGTGAGACCGAGGACCTGCGCGAGATGCCGGGCGGCCGGGTGCCCGCCGTGCGCCCACACCCGCAGCCGCTTGCCGGTCGCGCTCAGCAGCGCCGTACCGAGCACGCGGCCGTGGCCGTGGCCCCGGTGCGCGGGGTGGACGACGAGTTCGGCGGCCGGTGCCTCGACCGGGTCGGTGTCCTCCAGCTGGGCGTAGGCGACGAGGTCGGGGCCGGTGGACAGGAGCAGGTGGGAGATGCCCTCGCGGGCGCCCCCGCGCAGGTTCAGCCGGCCCTGCTCGGACACCGCCTGCTGACCGTCGGTGCGAGCGGCGTCCGCGAGCAGGGCGAGGACGGCGTCGATCTGCTCGGGGGTCAGGACGGGGAGGGTCGCGAGGGAGCGGGTGTCGTCGCTGGTCATGCGTACGAGGGTACGGGGAGGGGGCGCCGAGGAGCCGTACGCAAAGAGCCGGGCAAAGGGAAACCAGGATGTAACCATGAACCCCCTGTCGTGCTACGCGCGTTGAATCTAGGCTGCGCCGGACGGGGCCACTTGTTCCTAGCCATCTTCAGGGGGGCTCATGCCAGCCAGTTCCCAGCCGCACCCGGGCCGCAGACGGACGTACCGGATGCTCGTCGCCGCCGCCGCGCTCGCCACCGCGGGGGCGATGGCCGCAGCGCTGCCGGCGGACGCGCACGACGCGAAGCACGGCGGATACGGCGGAAAGCCGCAGTTCAAGCGCTACCAGGACGTGCAGTTGCTGTCGTTCAACGACCTGCACGGCAACCTGGAGCCGCCGTCGGGTTCCTCGGGCCGGGTCACCGAGCTCCAGGCGGACGGCACGACGAAGACGATCGACGCGGGGGGCGTCGAGTACCTCGCCACGCACCTGAGGAACGCCCGCAAGGGCAACGCGTACTCGGTGACGGCGGCCGGCGGTGACATGGTCGGCGCGTCGCCGCTGATCTCGGGCCTGTTCCACGACGAGCCGACGATCGAGGCGCTCAACAAGCTGGACCTGGACGTCACGAGCGTCGGCAACCACGAGTTCGACGAGGGCGCGAGGGAACTCGCGCGCCTGCAGAAGGGCGGCTGTCACCCGACGGACGGCTGCTACACGGACAAGAAGTTCACGGGCGCCGACTTCCCGTACCTCGCGGCGAACGTCCTCGACGAGAAGACGAACAAGCCGATCCTCAAGCCCTACTGGGTGTGGCGCAAGAACGGCGTGAAGGTCGGCTTCATCGGCGTCACCCTGGAGGACACGCCGGGCGTCGTCTCGGCGGAGGGCGTCAAGGGCCTCAAGTTCAAGGACGAGGTCGAGACGATCAACAAGTACGCGCGCGAACTCCAGCGCCAGGGCGTGCAGTCGATCGTCGCGCTGATCCACGAGGGCGGGGCGCCCGCCTCGCAGTCGTACAACTACAACTGCGACGCGCCCGGCGCGGGCGACGGCATCTCCGGCCCGATCGTCGACATCGCGAAGAACATCACCCCGGCCGTGGACGCGCTGGTCACCGGCCACACGCACGCCGCGTACGTCTGCACGATCAACGACCCGGCGGGCAAGCCCCGCATGGTCACCTCGGCCGCGTCCTTCGGCCGCCTCTACACGGACACGACGCTGACGTACGACCGCTGGACGGGTGACATCGCCCGTACGGCCGTGAAGTCCGCGAACCACGTCGTCACCCGGGACGTCCCCAAGGCGCCGGACATGACGCAGCTGATCGACAAGTGGAACACCCTCGCGGCGCCCATCGGCAACCGCGCGATCGGCTACATCTCGGCCGACGTCCCCAACACGGGCACGGAGTCCCCGGCCGGCGACCTGATCGCGGACGCGCAACTCGCGTACGGCAAGGGCCTCGACGCGGAGACCGACCTCGCGCTGATGAACCCCGGCGGCGTGCGGGCCGGCTTCACGTACGCGGCGAAGGGCGCGGAGGGCGACGGCGTGGTGACGTACGCGGAGGGCTTCACGGTCCAGCCGTTCGCGAACACCGTCAACCTCCAGAACTTCACCGGCGCACAGGTCATCCAGATCCTGAAGGAGCAGGTCAGCGGCTCGAACACGGCCTCCCCGAAGATCCTCCAGCCGTCCGCGAACCTCCGCTACACCCTCGACCTGACGAAGTCGGGCGCGGACCGCGTGGTCACGGACACGATCCGGCTGAACGGCGCGGCGATCGACCCCGCCGCGACCTACCGCGTCGCGACGAACAGCTTCCTCGCGGGCGGCGGCGACGGCTTCCCGACCCTCGGCCAGGGCACGAACGACCTCGTCGGCGCGGACGACCTGGCGGCCCTCGCGCAGTACCTCACGGCGAACTCCTCGGCGGGCAGCCCGCTGACGCCGCCGGCCGCGGACCGGATCACCATCGTGCGGTGAACCCCGGGTAAGCACGCGTGAAGTTCCGGGATCCCCCTGAAAACTGGTTTCAGGGGGATCTCCTTTGCTCCCGTCGCACGGTCACCTGACCGGCGGGGCGTACCCCTCAGGGGTTGATTCCGCCCGGCGGGTCACTCTTCGTGGTGATACGGATGACGTATCTGAGTAGGGGTCGCCGGTAGGAATGAGGCCCTGCGTCCGGGTGAGCCGCCCGGAGCCACGGGCGAGGAGACCCATTGAGCACCACCCTGTTGCGGGCCGAGGGCGTGGGCCGGACGTACACCCTGCGGGGAGCGAGCATCGACCTCCTGGACGGCGTGACCCTCAAGGCCGAGGCGGGGCAGGTCACCGCGCTCGTCGGACCCGCGGGGTCGGGGAAGACGCTGCTGCTGCACATCATGGGCCTCCTGGAACGGCCCGACCGGGGCCGGGTGTTCCTCGGCGACGACGACATGACGGCCCTCGGGGAACCGGCACGGGCGGACGCGCGCCGACGCCGGCTCGGTCTGCTCCTGCGCTCGCCCGACCTGCTGCCGCAGCACTCCGCGTTCCGCAACGTCCTTGTCCCGTACGCCGGTTCGCGCGCCGACGGCGAACCCCGGGCCCGCGATCTCCTGCACCGCATGGGCCTCGCCCGGCAGGCCGCGCACCTCCCCGCCGACCTCACCGGCGCGGAACAACGCCGTGTCGCCCTCGCCCGCGCGCTGATCAACGACCCGCCTGTCGTCCTCGCCGACGAACCCACCGGGGAGGGGGAGTTGCTGCCGCTCTTCCGTGAACTCGCCGACGAGGGGCGGGTGGTGGTGCTCGCGACTCCGGACCTGCCCGATGCTGTGGACGTCGTCCACCGGCTGGAGCGGGGGGTGTTGACGGAGTTCGCGGAGGACGACGTCCGGTGGACCGGCGAGGGGCCGGAGAGCCGGCGGCCCGACGGACCGGACATCAGGGAATCGGCGTGGCGCGAGCCTCTGGACTGACGAACCGTCAGACCGCCCGCACCGCCCGCGCCTCTCCGATGCGGTCGAAGACCAGGAAGAGCGCGAGCAGAACGGCGAGCGGAACAGGGACGATCAAGTCCGCGACGTAGGAAGGCCCTTCGGCGAAGGCCGCGATCGCCGCGAGAACGACCGTCGCCGCCAGCGCCAGCACCGCCCCGTGACTCGCCCGCTTCCACGCGGCCCGCCGCCGGTCCCCGCGCGCCACCTGCTCGTTCGCCTCGCGCGGCGCCCACACGCCGAGTCGCACGGCGGCGGCGAGCAGCGACTCCAACTCCTCGCGCGGCCGGTCCAGTCGGCGTTCGTCGAAGTGCGGCAGGCGCAGGCTCGTGCCGTCGGTGCGGTACAGGTGGACGGGGAGCCGCGCCTGCCAGCGGGTGCGGACGGCGTCGGTGGTGAGGCGCAGGTCCTGGATGTCCGACCAGGGGATGTGGCGGCTGCGCAGCGGGCCCTGGACGGTGACGCCGGACGCGCCGACGGTCGTCCGCGCGCGGTAGCGGTCCAGGAGGATGTAGGACCCCGCCGCCAACCCCAGGACCAGGTACGGGACTTCACGCCACTGGACCTGGTCGCCGGCGGGGGCGACCAGGAAGGCGATCACGAGCAGGAGCAGCACGTCCGGCAGCGGGAGCACGCGCTCTCCCCGGTACGTGCGCTCGATCGGTGACTCGCCGCTCATGGTCGCCCCTCCTGGTCCTGACCGGATCCTACGGCCGCAACCCCGGTCCGCAGGAGGGGCGTTATGAGAACGATGCCCAGGTCAGGAAGCTGATGGCGTCCAGTCGCCCAGCCAGTCCGCGACCTCCTGCCCCGTCGCCTGCGCGTCGCTCAACTGCGGCCGCTCCGAGGACGCCGGACCCGAACCGGCGCCCGTGTTCCGGTACTCGGCGAACCTGTCGTCCTTCCACGAGAAGCCGCCCATGTCCGTCCACGGCGTCGACCTGACCGCGCCGCTGAGGGTCGTCTCGCGGACGGTCGCCTGCGGGTCGACGGTCGTGTCACCGCCCGGGTGCCAGTTCCGGCCCAGGTAGTAACTCCCGTTGGACACATCGCCGTTGACGGCAGACCTGTTGATGAGGATGCCCTTGCGCCCGGCGGGCGTGCTGGGCGCGGTGACGTACCCGGCGGAGGTGCCGTTCCAGCGCTTCTTCAGCGTGATGACCGACTTGTCCACCACGGCTGTTGCGCGGCCGAAGATGAAGTCGACGTTCCCGGTGATGTACGAGTTGACGACGTAGACGCGGCCGAGCCTGTCCTTCGCGGCGGTCTCCATCTCCAGCGTGTCCTGGTCGCCGTTGACGATCACGCCGTCGAGCACGATCCGGTCCGCCTGCGTCAGGACGGCCACCGCCTGGTTGGCGATGTCCTGGTGCGCGGCCTCGTCGAAGTCGTTGGTGACCGTCAGGTTCCTGAGCTGCGAGTCGTCCGAGGAGACGGAGAGGGTGGCGCTGCCGGGCGTCCCGTACGTCCCCGAGCCGTCCGGCTTCGTCATGCCGGCCGCGTTGCCGTACACGATGACCGTGTCCTTACGGCTGGCGCCCGCGCCCTGGATCGTGACGTGCGGCTTGTTCGCGGGGATCTTCACGACCTCGCGGTACGTGCCCGGCTTGACCGAAATCACCACGCGGGAGGGGTTGTTGACGGGTACGGCGTTCACGGCGGCCTGCACGGTGCGGTACTGGCCGGAGCCGTCCTGGGCGACGGTCAGGGTGGTGGCCGCCGCCTTGGTGGTGGCCGTCGTACCGATCGAACTCCTCGGCCCCACACCGGACTTGAGCAGTGCCGGTACGTTCGCCGCCGCGTCCAGCGTGTACGGGTAGTAGCTCTTCGGGTCCCACTTCGCGCCCGCGCCGCCGCTCTCGTTGCGGCCGCTGGTGCCCGAGAACACGCTGCCCCGCTGGACCAGCGTCGCCGAACTGTCCCTGATCACCGGGTTCTTCATGCCCTGGAAGTACGAATTCTCCAGCACCATATTGGTGTTGCCGCGCGCGTAGTTCCCGTACGACGAGGTGATCGACGTACTCGCCTCGTCCTCAAGGTAGTTGTTGTACAGGTGCGCGTGCGCGACGTTGTCCGTCGACGGGTTGCGCTGCTCCGTCTCGCGGATCCAGTTGTGGTGGATCGTGATGTCGGCGGTCGTGTTCGTCGTCCAGCCGATGCCGAACGCCTTGTTCTCCTGGCTGAGTTTGTTCCAGGAGACCGTCAGGTACGTCGTGTCCTTGCGGCTGTCGATCAGGCCGTCCGCCATGTGCCGCAGGTCGTTGTGGTCGATCCACACATGGTGCGCCCCGTCCATCTGGATGGCGTCGAAGTCGTGCTCCTTGTCGTTCCAAGTCCCTTGATAGGCATCCCTGATGGTCAGGTTCCTGATGATGACGTTGTGCACGCCCTGCCCGAGGAAGAACCCGCCGCCGACGATGTGACCGGCCGTCCCTGACCCCACGATCGTCTTGTCGGAAGCGACCTTGATCTCCTTCCCGACGGGGCTCATGTTGATCGCCGCGGCCACGACGATCACGTACGGCTCACTCGCGGTCGCGTACTTCTCCAGCTCGGCGAGCGTCCTGACGGTGACGGTCTTCCCGTCCCGCCCTCCGTAAGTCCCGTTCTGCCCGAGGGCGTTGACGGAGGCGAACCCGTCGGCTGTCGCAGTCGCCCAGCCCGGTGCGTCTGCTGACGCCTCGTCACCTGACCTGTACCCGTAGACGAACACACCGCTCACCGTCAACGCGAGCGGCAACCCGACCGCGAGCGTCCGATTGCGCCGACGGTGCCGGGGGAGTCCCTTGCGGCTCATGTGGGGGACCTTTCTTCCGTGCGGGGGAGAGTCGCTGCTCTGTCGCCGCGTCGGGGGGAAAGGTTGCCGGGTGTTGGAAAGCGGTTTCTCAAGGCGCTGGGCAGGGGAGTTGGGGTCGGGTCCGGTTCGGGGTGCAGGTGATGAGGGCGAGGTGGAGGTAGGCGGGGTGTTCGAGGTAGAGGCCGAGGGCGGTGTCGTTGCCGGCTCGGAGGCGTACGAGGGCGGAGGCGGCCAGGGTGGTGAGGTGAGCCGGGGTGCGGTCCCGGGCGGTGGCGAACCGGGGTGCGTGGGCGTGGAGTTGGGCGGCGAGCCATGCCGTTGCCTGGTCCGGGTCGGTCCAGGTGCCTCGGATCAGGGAGGGGGGTTTGAGGAGCCAGTGGGCGGGTTCGATGGGTGGGAGGTCTGAGGTGGGGAACTCGGTGGCGACTTCGCGGTAGCGCTGGAGGAGGCGTTCTCCGGCGGGGTCGGTGGGGGTGGGGGGTGGCTCGGGGTGTGGGGGTCGGCGGAGGGCCTCGTTGTCGAAGCGGGCTTTCGGGCCGGTCCACAAGTAGGCGTGGTGGTGCATGAGTTGGTCCCGTCGACGGGGTCCGGACGTCCTTGGGGGAGGTCCGGGCCCCGTACAGGTCAGACGCTGATTCCGAAGCGGGCCGGGTCGATGCCGGCGGCGTCGAGTTCGGCGGTGGTGAAGCGCAGCGGCTGTGCGGCGGGGCGCTTGCTGTCGGACAGGGCCCAGGCGTCCTCGCCGATACGGGCGAGGGTGACGCAGCCCTCGGTGCAGGGGCCGCCGCATGCCTTCACGAACGCGGCTGCGGTGATGTCGAGTGCGTAGAGATCGGTTCCGTCCAGCATCGTCGTACACCTTCCAGCTCGACTGGGACACGGCCGCGAGGTGGGCCGCCGCCGTCCGAATGCCTGGGCATCGGGCGGGAGTTGAGGGGAGCTGGGATGGAAGGGGAGGGCGTTGGGGATCTCAGTGCGCCTCGGCGAGGTGCCTGCGCAGCAGGACGTTCGCGTCCGTCACCGCACTGTGGTCGTACGTCGAGCGGGCGTTGCGTCTCGCTGTCCCGAGGGACAGGCAGTCGGCACAGCCGGGAACCGGGGACAGCGCGGGCAGCGGGTAGGGCTGAGATTCCACGGGTGGCCTCCTGGCAGGTCGACGCTTGATGAGACGACCGTAGGGAAAAGGCGAACCACGTAGCCACGTTCTTGCATTGACTTGCACGTAAGTCACTCGAGAGAGTTGATCGCCTCCGCGATGAGGGCGCGGGCGGCGGTGCCGTGGACGGCCAGTTCGGTGAGTTGGGTGAATGCCTGGGCGTAGACGGCGATTTCACTGGGCGCGGAGACGTTGACCGCAGCGGTGAGGAGTTCGACGCTGACGCGATGGTCGTCGAAGAGGTAGAACGCCTCCAGCGGCCATACCCGACGTGGGGCCGTGAAAGGGATGACGCCGAGGCTGACGTTCGGAAGGGCCATCACTGCGAGGAGGTAGCCGAGTTGGCCGGCCATGGTGTCCGCGTCACCGATGCGGTACCGCAGGACGGTCTCCTCCACGAGGAGAGCGAAGCGATGTCGGCTGTCGTGGAGGACGTCGGAGCGTTCGACGCGGGAGGCGGCGGCCTCGGGGGAGTCGTCGGGTGTGCCTTGGAAGGCGGCGATCGTGGAGAGAAGAGCGGTGGCATACGCCTCGGTCTGGAGCATGCCGGGGACGACGTTCGAGCAGTAGACGCGGAACGTGCGGGTGTCCCGGTAGAGGGGGGCGACCTCTTCCTGGGCGCGGCGCATGCCATGCCGGTGAAGCCGCCTCCAGTGCACGTACATCTGCTCGGCCCGACGGTTCTCGGCGATCAGGTCCGTGATCTGGTCGGCCGCTCCACAGGCTGTGCACCAGGCCCGGATATCGGCATCTGAGGCCGGTGTCCTCCCTCGCTCGATCCGGGACGACTTCGAAGGGCTCCAGCCACACCGAAGAGCCAGCTCATGGCCGGTCAGCTCCGCGTCCCGGCGTAGTTCGCCGAGGCGGGCGGCGATCCGCTCGCGGGCGGCCTGGACGCTGGAGGAAGGCGAATCGGACATGAGGCTCTTCGGTGCTCCGCTGGATCAGACGGTGTACTTCTCGTGCGGGATGCCACGTTCCCACACTGTCTCGAACGCGGTCGCCGCGAGCTGCACGACAGCGGGCTCGGTACGGACCTCCCAGCGTGGTTCCGCCCAATTCCCCTCTCCCGAGAAGTGGTTGAAGAGCACGGTCTCGCTGTCGAACACCCAGCAGTCGTTGCCCGGCAGCGCGATGTCCGACGCGAGGCGTCTGGGCAGCCAGCGAACTCGCTCACCGGCGAGGATGTTCACCACGGTCCCCGCGTGCTCGTACCGGATGTAGTCCGTCACTGGTTCCGAGACGATGCGGGCACGGCGGACGGTGACACCCCGGGCAACCGTACGGCGAATCAGCTCGACCCAAGGCGCCCAGTACGGTGACGCCGGGTTGGCGTCCCGTTCCCCCGTGCGCGTCCAGATCTTGAAGTCCTCGGCTTCATCTCCGACGCCGTAAGCGTCCCGCATCTCCAGATGAACCACCGATTGCTGGGCTCCTGCCAGCAGTTCGTCAAAGCCCCAGTCGTTCCGCGACATCGCACGCCTCCCTCAGCAAGGGCACCATCCGGAGCGGGAACCGGATGACTGCTTCGCCCACGGGGATTCCTGGTGCGTGCCCCGGAACCACGAACTCCGCGCACTCCGCTTCGAGTTCCTCGTCCGCAGTCCAGCTCTGGAACACCAGTTCCCGCCGCTGCTCGTGAACCCAGACAGTGGGCGAACCCTGTTGTCCGGTCTCCGGATCGATCCCGATGAACCGCAGTGCCATGACTGCCTCCGGTGTCGAGTTTCTTGCGTCAACTTGCACAAGCGTGGTGATAACTGCTTGTCGACGTCAAGGGCGCACGGGTGCTTCCGGGGAGTGCGGGAGGGTGGTTCCGGCCATGTGGTGCAGGGACGGAATGATGGCCTGCTTTGCCGAGGTCGAGGGCGCTGATTTCATCGCCTATCGATGCGCTTGGACGACAGGGAGGAAGGTGGTCCAGGCGGAGTGGGGGAAGGTGAGGTGGGGGGTGGTGGGGGTTTTGGAGTCGCGGATGTGAATGGTGGTGGGGGTGGGGGCTATTTCGAGGCAGTTGGAGGTCTCCGCGCTGTAGGAGGACTTCTGCCAGGTGGGAGCCTGCACGGTGGTTCCTTTCACAGATCCTGGATGAGGTGGTGGACGAAGTCGCGAGTCCGTACGGAGTCGAGGGCGCAGGCTTCCATACGGTTCAGGAGGTTTCGGTACTTCGCCAACTGAGCCTGGGCATCCAGGAATTCGCAACCCTCGTGGTAGGTGTCCACCTGGACCGTGTCGAGTTGCGGCACCGGCCCGAGGGCGTAGTCGAAGGGCTGACCGTTGCCGGGGAAGTGGCGCACGGAGAAGGGGATGACGAGCACGGTGACGTTGTCCCGTTCGCTCATCTCGATGATGTGCGTCAGTTGGGCGCGAGCGACGTCCGGGCCGCCGTACTGCATGCGCATGGCCGCCTCGTGGATCACCGCTGTGTAGGGCAGTCCCCCGGAGCGGTGGAGAACCTCCTGACGCTTGATGCGGTAGGAGAGGCGGTGTTCGAGTTCGTACGGGAGGAACGGGGTCGCGGCCTCCTCGAAGATCGCTCTGGCGTGGGCGGCAGTCTGGAGAAGCGCGGGGATGTGGAGAGCGATGGCCACCCGCAACGCGCTTGCGTGATGCTCCAGTTCGGCAAGGTCCACCAGCCCCACAGGCAGATGCTCCCGATAGTCGTCCCACCAACCCCGGACCCGTCCACCCGTCATCGCCGCGAGCGCCTCGACCAACTCCTCGTCGGCGCAACTGTAAGCGCGGGCCAGCGTCCGCACGCGGTCCGCGCCGACCGCGTACCGGCCCGTCTCGATGCCGCTTATCTGCGCCTGCTTGAGGCCGAGGAGTTCCGCCGCGCCGGTCGCCGTGAGGCCCGAATGCTCACGCAGTTTCCGGAGTTCGGCGCCGAGGCGCTGTTGGCGCAGGCTGGGCGGAGGGGTGGGCGGCACGGTCCTTCTCTCGTCAGGGTCACCCCCCTCGTGTCACTCACACGAGGGAATCATCAACCATTACTCTCATTCGACGTCAACTATCACATCGTCGCCTCTAGGGCGTCTCACGTACCGCCACCCAACTGTCCCGAGTCTGCGCGGCAGTTGGCTCGCGCGAGGTCCCCTTCCTCCCGGAGTTCACCCGTGAGCACCGTGTACCCAACCCCACCACCTGGACCTACTCCCTCCGCCTCCCCCACGACCCCCGAGCCTCCCGCATCGCCCGCATGACCGTACGCACCACCCTCACCGCCTGCTCCATGCACGAACTCCTGTAGGCGGTCGAACTGTTGACCTCCGAGCTGGTCACCAACACCTACCGCCACACCACCGGCCCCGCCTCCGTCCGCCTCACCGCCCCCGGCAACGGCGGTCTGCGCGTGGGCATTTGGGACACCCACCCCCACATCCCGGAACCTTTCGAGCACCCCACGGCCGACCGCACCCCGATGCCCCCGGCGAACAAGGAGGGCGGTCGAGGGCTCTGCCTCGTCCAGGAGTACGCGTACGCCTGGGGCGGCTGGCCCCCCGGGTTACCGGCGAACTGCTCTGGTTCGAGGTCCGCCCCACTACCCTCGCGGCATGATCCTCACCCCCCTCCCGCTCACCCCCGACCACGACATCCCGGCGCCGGTCCTCACCGAGCTCGTCGCGCTGTACGCCGCGAACGAGACGTTCTTCGCGTTGAGCGGGGACTTTCCGGACCCGGGGGACATCCGCCCGGAGCAGATCGCGAAGGAGCTGGCCGACGAGCTGGCGACACCGGGTGCGAGCGTCCTTCTCGCAAGGAGCGAGGGCCAGTTGGCGGGCATCGCCGTCACCCTCGACCACCACCCCGACCCGCAGGACCCGGACCCTTGGATCGGCCTCCTGATGGTGAGCGAGCACCGCAAGGGCCACGGACGCAGGATCGCGGAAGCCGTGGAGGACACGTTCCGCAAGGCCGGCCGAACCGCCGTACGCCTCGCCGTCCTCGACAACAACCCCCGGGGCATGGCCTTCTGGACCTCCCTCGGCTACGAACTCGTCGACCGCCGAAAGGACCGCCAACTCCAGCGCCCGTGCACGGTGTTGAGGAAGCCGCTGGTCAAATAGAGGGCTTCGGCTTCCCGTACACCCACTGCTCCCACACCCCGTCCCAGTCGTCGTCCGGCGCCAGCTTCTCCAGGTATGCCTTCAACTGCCCGGAGTCCACGACGAGATGACGGTGTTCGCCGGTCCACCCCTGTACGAAGTCGTAGAACGCGTCGTCCCCCAGCAACTGCCGGATCCGGTGGACGACCAGCGCGCCCCGCAGATAGACCGGCGGATCGGAGATGCGGTCGGCGTCCGGCGGGTCACCCGGCGCGAACGCCCACACCGCCTCGTTGTCCTCGGCGTCCTCGTAGTAGTCCCCGGCGTACACGGCGTCGAAGATCTCCTGGGCGGTGTCCCCGTCGTGATCCTCGGACCACAGCCACTCCGCGTACGTCGCGAACCCCTCGTTGAGCCACATGTCGCGCCAGGTCCGGGGCGTGACCGAGTCCCCGAACCACTGGTGGGCCAACTCATGGACGAACGTGGAGAGATCGGGCGGGCCGGGAAAGAAGGGCCGGTTCTGCGTCTCCAGCGCGTACCCGGCGTCACCGGCCCGCCCCACCACGACTCCCGTCGAACGGAACGGATACGGCCCGAAGTTGTACGCCGACCAGTCGAGGACGTCCCCAAGTCGCCCCACGACCGCACGACTTGCCGCCACCTGCGTCGTGTCGACGGCGACATAGGCGGGCACCCGCCCCGCCGTACGCCGCACCTCGAACTTCCCCACCGCCAGCATCGCGAGGTAGCTCGCCATCGGCTCCCCGGTGTGCCAGACGAACGTACGGCGCCCTTTCCCGGACGCCTTCTCGCTCACCAACTCGCCGTTGGAGACGGCCGTCAGCCCCTCGGGGACCGTCACTCTCAGGTCGTACATCGCCTTGTCGGAAGGGTGATGGCTGCCGGGGAACCAGGCCATCGACCCCACCGGCTCCCCGAGCGCGACCGCGCCGTCGGCCGTGGGGAGCCAGCCCTCCTCGGAGCTGTCGGGGTCGGTGATCGTCTGCGGGGTGCCGGAGTAGCGGACGGTCGTCCTGAAGACCCTGCCCGTGGAGAGGCCGCTCGCGGGGCGGACCGTCAGCTCCTGGCCCGCGCGGCTCGTGCGCGCCGGTTCGCCGTCGACGGTGACCTGCTCGACGTCCAGGCCCTGGAGGTCGAGGTGGTACGAGGCGAGTTGTTGCGTCGCGCGGGCCGTGATCACCGCCGTACCGGTCAGGTGGCGGGTGCCGGGCGCGTAGTCGAGCGTCAGTTCGTAGTGCGTGACGTCGTACCCGCCGTTGCCCGCCTTCGGGAAGTACGGGTCCCCGACGCCGGCCGCACCCTCGGCGCCGTCCCCGTCACCGCCGTCGGAACTGCACCCGGCCAGGAGCAGGAGGACGGCTACGGCGGTCGCGCGGGTTCGTCTGGGCACGTCGGAGATCCTAGGGCGCTTCTGATGGATCTCCGCGGCGTCGCGACGCCCGGCACTCCCCCAAGCTCTTCGAGCAGGGGGGACCCCCACTCACCGCACCGCGCGAAAGCCCCCGTAGCTCCTCCCCCACTCGCGACTTCGCTTGAGCGGGGGGACCCCCATCGAGGACTTCCACGCGGCACACCGAGAGCACGCACCGAACGCCGCTCCTTCTCCCACGGAGATCCATCAGAAGCGCCCTAGGACCGACCGGCGATCGGAGGGGGCGCGGTCATGACACCATCGGGGCGTGCTCGACATCGGCTACGCCCTCTCCAACCGCTTCCCGGACCCGCCGCAGACGGACTACCGGCGCGCGGACGTCCGTGCCCTGCGGCACGACCTGTTCTGCGGCGACGTGTACCTCGCGGACACCAAGGCCGACCGCGAGGTGGCCACGGCGTGGGGGTGGGTACCGGTGCTCGACTTCGCGTGGGCGCTGTGCGACATCGTCGAGCGGATCGACCGGGACCCGGCGGGGTCCCGGGCCTCCCGGCCGCAGTACGCGGAGCTGGACTTCACGGAGTCGACGGACCGGATGCTCTTCGAGCGGCGGTTCGGGTGGGTGGACATCGAGGCGGACTGGATGCGGGCGGAGGAGGAACCGCTGACCTTCTCCCACAGCGAGCTGCGGCGCGAGGCGCGGGACTTCCTGCACGACCTGATCGCCGATCTCACGGACCTGCACGAGGAGTTGGGCGAGAACCCGGCGATCTGGACGCTCCAGGCGAAGTTCCCCCGGGTGAGCTGAGCGCCTAAGGGGGTGCCGCGACCGGAGGGTGGCGAGTGCGGGTGCGTTGTGGTTGTTCGCGCAGTTCCTCGCGCCCCTGAAAGACAGCCCCCGAAAGACAAGGCATACCCGACCCCGCCCTGCGATCACACCCCCGACGTCCCCGCCGGCGCACCCCCTGCCCAGAACGTCGCCCCGCCCAGCAGCCACAGTTCCGTCAGCGCCGTCCCCGGCGGCAGGTAGCCCTGCGACAGGGCCCCGTACCCCGTGTTCAGCCGAGGCGCGGACAGCCCCAGCAGCGCCATCACGTCGTAGTGCTGCGCGTCCGCGAACACGTACCGCCCGTCCTTGCCGTCCTCCCGCGCGAGCGGCACGCAGCGCAGCACCGACTCCAGCGCCGGGATGTCGACGGGCGCGGCGGCGAAGGGGAGGAGCGCGGTGGGGGCGGCGCCGAGCGGCTCGGGCCAGGACGGGGCCGCGTCGGAGGACCACGCGTCGGCGGGCCGCTCCGTGCTGAAGTAGCCCGGCCACGAGTCGTAGACGTGCCGCAGCTCGCCGTCCTCGTACACCTGCATGACCAGGACGTCCGAGTCGAAGACGTACATCCCCAGCGTCGGGACGGACAGGCGGCGGCTCACCGCCTCCGCGAGGGTCAGCGCCTCCGTCTCCTCAGCGGGATGGATCACGGTGTGCCGAGGGCCCACCGCGAGTGCGTAGCCGCGTATCGCGGGCCGGCCGGCCGCCGTCTCCTCGGAGAGCAGCGGCACCACTTCCTGGCACGGCCGCGCCACCAGTACGTTCCCGTAAAACGTGCCCATCGGTCACTCCTCCACCCGGATCCCCAGTTCCCCCGCCAGCACCGGTGCGAGATCGAGCAGCTGCGCCGTGCTGATCACGGCGCCGCGCAGTCGGTCCACACCGGCGGTGATGCCCAGTTCGACCGCTCCCCTCAGATCGACGTCCGCCAGGGTCGCCGAGCTGAAGTCCACGCCCTTGAGCGCGCAGTCGACGAACTCCACCCGTTCCATACGCGCGCCCGCGAAGTCCGGTTCGACGAGAACGCAGTTTTCGAAAACGACATCTTTGAGCCGGGCCTGCCGGAGGTTCAGGTAGTCGATCTTTCCGCCCCTCACGACGACCCTCTCCAGCACGCTCCCGAACATCTGCGTGCCACCCAGGCGCGCGTCGGTCACCTCCACGTCCCGCAGCGTCGCGTCCGCCAGATCCGTCCCCACTCCGCGCGGCGCGGTCAGGCGGGAGTCCAGGAAGCGGGCGTTCCTGAGCCGCGTCTCGTCCAGCGCGCACCCCGTCAGCGCGCAGTCCATGAACGTCGCTCCCGCGCCGTCCTGCCCCGCCAGGTCAAGCTCCCTCAGCTCCACCCCGTCGTAGTCCCCGTCCGGCTCCACCTCCCCGCCCTCGAACCCCCGCAACTCCGGCAGCCGCAGCTCGGGCCGCCGGGCTCCCCTGACCTTGCTCCGCCCGCCACCGCCGCCGTTGCCACGCCCGTTGCTCGCCATGCCCCCATCCTGCACCCCGCCACTGACAATCCCCCTGGCCTGTGGATAACTCCGGATCCCCCCCCGCCAAGCGCCTTGACCTCAAGCGAGGTCGAGGCCGAAGGGTGGGCCCCTGAAGAGCACCCGGCACCGACCCCGGCACCGACCCCGGCACCCACCACCCGGTATCCCCAGGGGGACCCCATGCACGCCATCCGCCTCCACGCCTTCGGCCCCGCCGAAAACCTCACCCACGAACCCACCGACGACCCCCACCCCGCCCCCGGCCAGGTCCGCATCGCCGTCCGCGCGGCCGGCGTCCACCTCCTGGACGCCGCTCTGAGACAGGGCGTCCAGGGCCCGGCCCCCACCCCCACAACCCTCCCGACGATCCCCGGCCGTGAGGTCGCCGGCACGGTCGAGTCCCTCGGCGCGGGCGTGGACCCGTCCTGGCTGGGCCGCCGGGTCGTCGCCCACCTCGGCTTCGCGCCCGGCGGCTACGCCGAACTCGCCGTCACGGACGTCACGCGCCTCCACGAGATCCCCGAACCCCTCGACGAGGCCCAGGCCGTGGCCATGATCGGCACCGGCCGCACGGCCCTCGGCATCCTCCAGTTCGCCCCCCTGACCCCCGACTCGATCGCCGTCGTCCCGGCGGCGGCGGGCGGCATCGGCACCCTCCTCGTCCAGTACGCCAAACACCGCGGCGCCACGGTCATCGCCCTCGCGGGCGGCCCGGCGAAGACCGCACAGGCGCGCGCGAACGGCGCCGACCTGTCCCTCGACTACACGACCCCCGACTGGCCCCACCACCTGCGCGCCTACCTCGGCGACCGCCGCGCCACGGTCGTCCTCGACGGCGTCGGCGGCGACGCGGCCCGCGAATCGACCGCCCTCCTCGCCCCCGACGGCCGGCACCTGATCTTCGGCTGGTCCTCCCAGGGCCTCACCGACGGCACCCCGTACGAGATCCCCGGCCTCTCCCAACACGTCCTGGGCCCCGCGATGTTCGCGAAGACCCCCCTACGCACCCTGGAGACCCAGGCCCTCACAGAAGCCGCAGCCGGCCACCTCACCCCGGCCCTCCACCGCTTCCCCCTCGCACAGGCGGCAGCCGCCCACCGGGCCCTGGAAAACCGCAGGACCACGGGAAAGGTGGTCCTGGAACCGTGAGCCCCGCGCGCGGGCCAGCCTTCTGAAGGCGCCGGGTGAGACTCTCGCGCACGGGCCGGTCAGCCACCCGGCGCCCGCCCGCACCCACCGCCGACATGAGCCCCGCGCGCCGACAAGAAGCCCGCCCCACGCGCGCCGGTCCCGAAAACGACCCACCCGCGCGCGAGCACCTGATCTCCGAGCGGGAGTCCCCACCCGCGCGCGAACCCCACTTCACCCCCTCCCCGCCACCACATCCGCCACCCGAGCCAACCGCGAGGACCCCACCCCCGCCCGCACCCCCCGCTCCCTCCGATCCGCCGCCCGATACACCGCGTACAACCCCCGCACCCCCACCCACCGCAACGGCTCAGGCTCCCACTTCCGCACCCGGTGCCCCACCCACGGCAACCGGCTCAACTCCCCGTCAAGACCCAGCACCAGCTCCGTCAGCGTCCGCCCGGCGAGGTTCGCGGTGGCGACGCCGGAGCCGACGTAGCCGCCCGCCCAGCCGAGGCCGGAGGCGGGGTCGAGGGTGGCGGTCGCGCACCAGTCGCGGGGCACGCCGAGGACGCCGGACCAGGCGTGGTCGACGCGGACACCGCGCAGGGCGGGGAAGAAGTCCGTGAGGACGGTGCGCAGGGCGGCGACCGTCGCATCCGGGGTGCGCCCGTCCGCGTCCGTGCGCGAGGCGAAGCGGTACGGGACACCCCGCCCGCCCAGGGCGATCCGCCCGTCGGCGGTGCGCTGCGCGTACATGTACGCGTGCGCCATGTCGCCCAGCGTCTCGCGCCCCTCCCACCCGATCGACTCCCACTGGGCGTCGTCCAGCGGCTCGGTGGCGATCATCGAGGAGTTCATCGGCAGCCACGTACGCCGCTGCCCCTTCAGCCCGGACGTGAACCCCTCGGTGCACCGCAGGACGTACGGCGCGCGCACGGTGCCGTACGGAGTGACCGCCCGCCCGGGACGGATCTCCGTCACCGCCGTCCCCTCGTGGACGGTCACGCCGAGCCGTACGACCGCCTCCAGGAGCCCCGTCAGCAGCTTGACGGGGTGCACGCGCGCGCCGTGCGGTGTCCAGGCGGACCCCAGCGTGTCGACGATACGGACCCGTTCCGACGTCTCGGCGGGCCCGTACAGCTCACGGTCACTCTCGCCGTACGCCACCTCGTGCTCGTGGAACGCGCGCAGGCGGGCCAGTTGCGCGGGTGTGCGCGCGACCTCCAGGACGCCGCCCCGGTGGACGTCCGCGTCGATCCCCTCGGCGTCCAGGGCCGCGACGACCTCGCCGACGGTGTCGTTCATGGCCCGCTGGAGCCGTACGGCGGCCTCGTGGCCGTGCACGCGCGCGTACCGGTCGCGGCCGGCGATCCCGTTGTACAGCCAGCCGCCGTTGCGCCCCGAGGCGCCGTACCCGCAGAACGCGCGCTCCAGGACGGTCACCGCGAGCGAGGGGTCGGCCTTCTTGAGGTAGTACGCCGTCCACAGTCCCGTGTATCCGCCGCCGACGATCACGACGTCCGCGGTCGTGTCCCCGGGCAGCGGATCGCGCGCGCGGGGGAGGCCGCCCTCGGCCCACCAGAAGGAGATACCGCCGTTCGCGAGAGCACCCATGCGCGGACGCTAGCCCGTACGGGGGGCGGCTGTCCCCTTCGGATTTCGTCGTCCTCTGGTCAGCGGGTACGCCGAGAGCCCCAGCAGGACGGCGATGAAGTGCCCGAAGTCGGTGAACGTCGGCGTCACGGCCATCGGCACCGCGAAGAACACCAGCAGCCCGCCCGCCCACACGTACCGCCACGGCCGCCACAGCCGGTACGTGAGCACCCCGGCGACGCCCCACAGCGCGTAACTCACCCCCACGTCCAGCGTGTGCATCGCCGACCTCGGCGCCACCCCCTGCTCGATCGCGATCAGCAGCGCGCCCTCGCTGATGAGCGTCGCCAGCACGTGCGCGCCGGCCGCGACGAGCAGCCACCGCGCCGTACCGAGCCACCGCTCCACCGGCGCGTGGATCACCGAGTACAGGGCCACGTACGGCAGCCAGTACCCGCCGTCCAGCCACATCGCGCTCGCCACCAGCACGCGCACGGGGTTGTCCGACAGCTCGTGCAGGTTCGTCGACCGCTGCCGCAGGAACTCCTCCTCGAACTGCGGCGACATGCGGTGCGCGGCGACGGTCGTGAACAGCAGGATCGCCAGCCAGACGTACGTCCCGGGGGAGCGCCGGACGTACCTCCCGACCGCCCGTAGCCCGCGCTTAATTCGCATGAGCGGATTCACGCTGGTCAGTATCGTCCGGAGGGTGATCGAGATTCCGCGTGGCTTGGTGAAGTCTCAGCAAAGGGCGAACGGTGAGGCGGGGGTGGCCTTCCTGGAGCGGCTGCCGGGGCTCGCGGAGGAGTTCCTCGGCCGGTGGGACCTGCGGCTGGACGGGCCGTCGATGCACGGCATGTGCGCGCTGGTCCTGCCCGTCGTCCGTACGGACGGTCTGCGCGCCGTCCTGAAGCTCCAGCTCCTCGACGAGGAGAGCGAGGGCGAGGCGGTCGCCCTGCGGCTGTGGGACGGCGACGGGGCGGTCCGGCTCCTCGACCACGACGACGCGTCCGGCACGATGCTCCTCGAACGCCTCGACCCCGCGCGCATGCTCGCGCGCGTGGCCGACGCCCACACCTCCGTCGAGGTCATCACGGAACTCCTCGCCCACCTCACCGCCGGCCCCGCGCCGCAGGGCATGCGCAGCCTCGCGGACATCGCCGCGTCCATGCTGGAGCGCACGCCCGCCGCGCTGACCCGCGTCCCCGACCCCGGGCAGCGCCGTATCGTCGCGGACTGCGCCTCCGCCGTGGCCGAGGTCGCCGGCGAACCCGGCGACCGGCTCCTGCACTGGGACCTCCACGACGAGAACGTCCTCGCCGCCGACCGCGCGCCCTGGCTCGCCATCGACCCCAAACCCCTTGCGGGCGACCCCGGTTACGACCTCTGGCCCGCCATCGCCAACCGCTTCGACGCGGACGACGTCCGCTGGCGCTTCGACGCGATGACCGCCGGCCTCGGCCTGGACCGCGCCCGCGCGCGTGCCTGGACCCTGGGCCGCCTCCTGGAGAACTCCCTCTGGAACATCGAGGACGGCGAACCCCTGGACGAGGAGGACCTGGAGATCGCCCGGCGCCTCGGGAACCCCTGAGGCACACGAAGGCTGCCCGGGTCCCGGACCCGGGCAGCCTTCGTGCTCCGCTCAGGACGCCTCTGCCAGCGGGCACTCCGCCGACGAGGGCAGCAGGAACGTTTCGTCGTCGCTGCCGCACACCTCGGGACACGTCCGGTCCGTCCGGACGACGAGCAGCCCGGCCCGCAGCGCCTGAGCCACCAGATGCGTCCGGTTGCGCGCGTCGAGCTTCTCCCGGATGTTGCACATGTGGGCGCTGACCGTGCGCGGCGAGATGGACAGGACGCGGGATATCTCGCAGTCCGACAAGCCGTGCGCCACATGCAGGAGGATCTCCTGCTCGCGAGGGCTCAGCGGGTCGAAGGGCGCATGGGCCACCGCGATCCGGTGGACGCTGTCCGGGGTCATGGGAACCACCTCCGCACCGTGTGCGGCAGGCCAGTACGGCAGGGGCAGGCTAGCGGGTTCATGTGTGGGGGGATTCCTTTCGGGGAGCCTGCGGGCGAAAGGTCCGGCATGCGCGAGGAGCCGCTATCGGGGACGGTTCTCGTTGTCGGGTGCTTCGATCCTGACACAGGCGACGCACAGCGGAGAAGTCCTGTCCCATGTGACGGAAATTTTCACCGTTAGGGACTTCTGCGAATATCGCGAACATCGGGCACAGGTCTAGTGTTCCCGGACGGATCGTGTCGTTCGCCGAGGAGCACCCCTCATGAGCACAGCCGTCGTGGTGGGCAGCGGCCCCAACGGACTCGCGGGCGCGGTCCGCCTCGCCCGTGCCGGAGTGGACGTCACCGTCCTGGAGGCGGCCGGGACCATCGGCGGCGGCACCCGCACCAGCGAACTCACCCCGGGCCTCCTGCACGACCACTGCTCGGCCGTCCACCCCATGGCGGTGGCCTCCCCCTTCCTGCGCACCCTCGGCCTGGAGGAGCACGGCCTGCGCTGGTGCCTGCCGGAGATCGACTGCGTCCACCCCCTGGACTCGGGCCCGGCCGGCGTCCTGCACCGCTCGGTGGCGCGCACCGCCGAGGGCCTCCCCGCCCCGGACGGCCCGCGCTGGCGCCGCCTCTTCGGCCCGCTTGCGGAGGGGTACGACGAACTGGCCGAGGACATCATGCGCCCCCTGGCCCACGTCCCCCGCCACCCCCTGCGCCTGGCCCGCTTCGGCCCGCTCGCCCTGCTGCCCGCGACCGCCCTCGCCCGCACCTGGCGCTCCGAGGCCGCCCGCGCCCTGTACGGCGGGGTCGCGGCCCACGCCTTCCGCCCACTGGACCGGCCCGCGACCGCCGCGATCGGCCTGACGATCATCGCCGCCGGCCACCGGCACGGCTGGCCGGTGGCCGAGGGCGGCTCCCGCGCCGTCACCGACGCGCTGGCCGCCGTCCTCGCCCGGCACGGCGGCCGGATCGAGACCGGGGTGCGGGTGCGCTCGCTCGCCCAGCTGCCGCCGGCGGACGTCGTCCTGTTCGACCTCGCCCCGGGCGCCGTCGCGGACATCCTCGGCGACCGGCTGCCGCCGCGGGTCGCCCGCGCCTACCGCCGCTTCCGGCACGGTCCGGGCGCGTTCAAGGCGGACTTCGCCGTCGAGGGCGGCGTCCCCTGGGCCGACCCGGACGCGCGGCGCGCGGGCACCGTCCACCTCGGCGGCACCTTCGAGGAGGTCGCCGCCGCCGAGCGCGCGGTGAGCGCCGGGCGGATGCCGGAGCGGCCCTTCGTCCTCGTCGGCCAGCAGTACCTCGCCGACCCCACGCGCTCGCGCGGCGACCTCCACCCGGTGTGGAGCTACGCGCACGTCCCGCACGGCTACGACGGGGACGCCACCGAGGCGATCGTCCGGCAGATCGAGCGGTTCGCGCCGGGCTTCCGGGAACGGGTCGTCGACCGCTCGGTGCGCTCGGCCGACAGCTACGAGGAGTACAACCCGAACTTCGTCGGCGGGGACGTGGTGACCGGTGCCAACACGGTCCGCCAGATCGTCGGCCGCCCGCGCCCGGCCCTCGACCCGTACAGCACCGGTGTGCCCGGCATGTACATCTGCTCGGCCGCCACTCCGCCCGGCGCCGGCGCCCATGGAATGTGCGGGGCGCAGGCCGCGGATTCCGCGCTGCGCCATCTGAAACTAAGTGCATAAAGAATAGGTATTTTCCTCGATGGATAAGCCGGCCGCCGACCGGCATCGTTGTTCTCGCAAGCGGCACCGGAGACAAGGCTCCGGAAAATCGCTTATCCGAGAGGAAAAGAAAATGAGCGACATCACGACCGCACTCAACGAGATGAACCTCCCGCTGGAGCCGATGGTCCTCGGCTCCGCCCAGCCCACCCTCGGCACCCCCCGCGCCGGCCGGCTCGCCCGGGCGGCCCGCGTGGCCCGAGCGGGCGGGGACGTCACCGAGGCGGCGGGCAACGTCGCCGCCGTCGTCACGGTGGTCCAGAACGCGCAGGCTCTCGCCGCCGCGGGCGGCCAGCCGGCCGCCTTCTCCGTGCCGCTGAACTGAAAAAAAGGTTGCCGGGCCGGAGTCTCGTTCCGGCCCGGCAACCGCTCAGGAATATCAGCCAGGCTACCACGAAGAGGTATCCCGTGAAATACCGAAGGAATGCGCCTGAGCTCCAGGCGGTGGTCGAAAGAATAGCCTCCACGGTTTTCGCTCCGATTCCCGTGGGCCGGGACCGGGCCATCGGCGTCTCCGAACGCCTGGCCGCGCTCACGACGCTCACCGCGTCCCTGGAGTTCCTCACCCAGCGCGGCACCGTCCGCAAGGGCGGCCTGAACGACTGGGAGATCAACCGGGACTCCCTCATCGGCAGCAGCCCCGTCACCCGCCGCCTCCTCGACGGCGTCAGCGGCCCGCGCACCGTCACCGCCCTGCACGCCGCGCGCGTGGCGGCGGCGACCGCCCTGCTGCTCCCCGGCAACTCCCGCGCCCGAGGCGCCGCGAGCCTCTTCCTCGCCTCCTCCGCCGCCGCCATCAACCCTTGCCAGCGCTACGGCGGCGACGGCTCCGACCAGGTCGCCACCCTCGTCCAGATGGCCACCGGCACCGCCCGCGTCGTCACCTCGCCCGCCGCGAAGGACGCCCTGCTGTGGTACGCCGCCCTCCAGACCAGCCTGTCGTACGCGGTCTCCGGCTGGGTCAAGCTCCTGGGCTCCGACTGGCGGGACGCCTCCGCGCTCCCCGGTGTCATGCGCACCCACACCTACGGCCACCCGGGCATGTACCGCTGGACCCGCAACCACCCCAAGGCCACCAAGGTCCTCACGCACTCGGTGCTCGCCCTGGAGTGCCTCTTCCCGCTCGTGTACGCCAAGGGCGGCCGGCTCACCCGCCCGATGATCGCGGGCGCCGCCTCCTTCCACGTCGCCAACGGCTACCTGATGGGCCTCGGCCGCTTCGCCACCGCCTTCCCCGCCCTGCACCCGCTGGTCGCCTACACCACCGCCCCGCGCGGCCACCGCGCCGTCGCGGGCCGCGACGACCGGGCGGTCCCGGCCGCGCTCACCGCCCTCGCGGGCGCCGCGGCCGCCGCCGGGATCACCGCCGTACAGCGCCGGATGCGCACCACCGAGGGCTGGCACAGCTCCCGGATCCTCACCACCCGGCACGGCAACCGCCTCCAGTACGAACTGGCCTCGCAGGGCGACGAGGAGCGCCCGGTGATCGTCCTGGCCGCCGGGATGCTCTCCACCAGCGAGCACTACGCGTGGCTCGTCGAACGCCTCGCGCACGAGACGCCGTACGGGGTCATCGCCTACGCCCGCGCCGGGTACGCCGGAAGCCGGCGGCGGGCCAGGACGGCGTACCAGCTCTCGGAGTCCGTCGACGACCTGGTGGACCTGGTGAACGGGGCCGTCGCGCCGCACCGCAAGGTGGTGCTCGTCGGCCACTCCATCGGCGGCGAGATCGTCCGCAGGGCCGCGCGGCGGCTCGGGGAGCGGCTGGACGGCGTCGTCTACCTCGACTCCTCGCACCCGGCGCAGTACCACCGCTCCGCGCACCAGCAGGACACCGTGGACGGCCTGGCCGAAGGGGTGACGGGCATGGGCCGCGCGCTCCGGCTCGGCAGCGGCGCGCTGCTCTCCGTCCCCGCGTGGATCAACGAACTGCCCGGCGCCTACCACAAGAAGGTGTTCGCCCAGTACGCGGACGCCCGCATGTGGGAGGCGGCCCGGCGCGAATGGCAGGCCGTCCAGGCCGACTTCGCGGCCTTCCCCGGGAAGCTGGAGCCCGTCGACGGGGTGCCCGCGCTGGTCGTCTCCGCGCAGCGCACCGTCGACGCCGACCCCGAACAGCTCCTGATGCACCGCGAGCTGGCCGAGGCCCACCGCGGGGCCCTCACCCGCACGGTCGTCGTCGAGGGCGCGAGCCACGACGGCCTGCTGATCACGAGTCGGCACGCCCACCGGGTGACCGACCACATCGTCGCGTTCCTCGAAGCGGTCGAGAACGCCCGTACCGAGGCCCGGGAGGTGGCGTGATGAGCCCCCGTAACCCCTTCACGGGCGAGGGCGCCGTATGGCGTACGGCGGGAGCCGCGATGCTCGTCGTCACCCTCGCCGGGCAGCATCCGACGGAACAGTTCTGCCGGTTCCGGATGCGCGACACCCTCGGCCTGATCCCCAACTGGCGGTTCTTCGCGCCGAACCCGTCCAAGCACGACCACCACTTCCTCTACCGCACGGTCGGCGCCGACGGCACCGCCGCCCCCTGGGAGGACGCCTCCGGCATCGAGCGGCGGCGCCCCGCCCACCTGGTGTGGTTCCCGACCCGGCGGGCGGACAAGGCGGTCTTCGACGCCTGCTCCGACCTGCTGCCCGCCCTCGACCACGGGTTCGCGGTCCTCGTCCGCACCCCCGCCTACTGGCTCGTCACCGAGCACCTGCGGGCCCGGATCCTCGCCTCGGGCGCCTCCCCGTACACCGTCGGAGGGTTCCAGTTCGCGCTGGCGCGCGGCACCGGCTACGACCTCAGGGGCGAACCGCAGATGCTGTTCGTCTCCCCGTACGTGCCGCTCGACCCGCACGCCTCCACGACCCCGCTGAAGGTGTGACATGGACATCGGCAGCACCGGGTTCATCATCGGCGCGGTCATCGCGTTCTTCCTGCTCAAGGCGCTGATACGGATCGGCTGGCACCTCTGGGAGGCCAGGCGGGCGGAGTCCGGTGATGAGTGACGGACACGGCATCGACCTCGCCCTGCTCAACAGCCGGGGCACCGCCCCCTGGCGGGCGCTGGGCCGGCACCGCCGGCTGATCGTCCTCGGTGTGCTGCTGGGCCTGGCCGGTGCCGCCGCCGCCCTGGCCCAGCCGGCCCTGATCGGCGCCCTGGTCGCCGCCGTCGACGACGGCCGCCCGCTCACCGGCCTCCTCCTGGCCGGCGCGGCCCTCTTCCTCGGCGACGCCCTCCTCGGCGCCCTGCACGCGTACGTCATCTCCCGCGCGGGCGAGAACATCGTCTACGACCTGCGCGGCGCCCTCTCCTCCCGGCTGCTGCGCTCCCGGTTCGCCTCCTACCAGCGCTGGCCGCAGGGCGACGTGTTCTCCCGGATGGTCGCCGACACCTCGCTGGCGCGGGCCACGATGACGTACGCCGTCGACGAGATCGCGAGCAGCGCGTTCATGCTGGTCGGCGGGCTCGTCCTGATGATCTGGGTGGACTGGCTCCTCCTCCTCGTCACCGTCGGCTGCCTCGGCGTGACGAGTCTCGTGTCCCTCTTCATCGCCCACCGGGTCCGCGTGGAGTCGGTGGCCAACCGGGCCGACGTCAGCAACTTCGGCACCGCCCTCATCCGCGTGCTCGGCGCGCTGCCGACGGTGAAGGCGTCCCGGGCGGAGAAGCGGGAGGCCGAGGACCTCGCGCACATCGCCCACCAGGCCCGGCGCTCGGGCCTGAAGGTGTCGGTGCTGGCGTCGATGCTCGACCCGGTGACCAACGTCGGCCTCCAGCTGGCGCTGACGGTCGTGATCACGCTGGGCGCGGCCCGCACCGGGAGCGGCGCGATGGAGGCGGCGAACCTCACCGAGTTCATCCTCTACCTCTTCTACCTGATCGGCCCGCTGATCTCGCTGTTCACCGCCATCGCCCAGTTCCAGCTGGGCCGCGCCTCCATCGACCGGCTCGCCGACCTCGGCACAGTCGAGCTGGAGGAGGCCGAGCCGGAGGAACCGCCCCGCGCCCTGAGCCTGGTGAAGACCGGGGAGCCCGGGCTCGTCTTCGACGGGGTCTCCTTCACCTACCCGGGCAAGGAGCAACCCGTCCTGGAGAACGTGTCGTTCACCGTCCCGAGCCGGGGCCTGACCGCCATCGTCGGCCCGTCCGGCTCCGGCAAGACCACGCTCTTCCAGCTCGTCGAACGCTTCCACGACCCCGACAGCGGCACGATCCGCCTCGACGGCACCGACATCGCCCGCCTGCCGCTCACCGAACTGCGCTCCGCCGTCGGCTACGTCGACCAGGACCACACCCTGCTCAGCGGCACCCTCCGCGAGAACCTTCTCTACGCCGCCCCGGACACCGGGGACGAGTACCTCGCCCCCGCCCTGAGCCTCGCCCACCTCACGGACGTCGTCGACGAACTGCCGGACGGCCTCGACACCGTCCTCGGCGACGCGGGCCGGGGACTGTCCGGCGGGCAGCGCCAGCGCCTCGCCATCGCCCGCACCATCCTCCAGACCCCGGGCTACCTCCTGCTCGACGAGGCCACCGCCAACCTCGACAGCGCCTCCGAGAAGGCCCTGCGCGACACCATCGCGATGCTCTCCGAGTACTGCGCGGTCGTCGCCATCGCCCACCGGCTGTCCACCGTCGTGCAGGCCGAGCACATCATCGTCCTCGACCGCGGGCGGGTCCGCGCCGAGGGCACCCACAGCGAGCTGGTCCGCGAGGACGAGCTCTACCGCGACCTCGCGGCGTTCCAGCAACTCGGCTGACCCCCTCTCCGCTTCCTGAGAAAGGCCCTCGGATGAACACCGTTGTGGACGACATCGGCTACGGCCGTCAGTTCGACGGCTTCTACCACCGCCTCTTCCCCGCCGGCGACGAGGTGACCGTCGAGGTGGACCAACTGGCCGCCCTCCACCCCGACCCGACCTCCGGCACCTTCGAACTCGGCGTCGGCAACGGCCGTATCGCGATCCCGCTCTCCCGCAAGGTCGGCCCGATCACGGGCGTCGACTCCTCCCCGGAGATGCTCGCGCTCCTGATGGACGACTTGGCCCCGGACACCCCCGTCACCCCGGTCCACGCCGACATCCGCGAGTACACCTCACGGCGGACCGCCGGTCTCGTCTACTGCGTGTGCGCCACGCTCTCCATGCTGCTCGACGCCGACGACCAGCGCCGCGCGGTCCGGCGGGCCGCCGACCTGCTGGCGCCGGGCGGCCGGCTCGTCGTCGAGACGCACAACGCCTCGGCCGTCGTCGACCTGCACGAGGGGCGCCGCCGGACCAGCTACTTCGTCCCGTACCCGGAACCGGGCACCGGCCTCCAGACCTACTCGACCCTCACACCCGGGAGCAGTCTGTGGCACATGTCCCATATCTGGTACGAGGCCGACGGGACCACCCGGGTCGGTACGGAGGTCTCCCGCCTGACGACCCCCGACGAACTGGACGCCTACGCCCGCGCGGCCGGGCTGGTCCCCGAGCACCGCTTCGGCGACTGGTCGGTGCCCCTGCCCCCGCACGACGCGCAGGCGCCCCTGACGATCTCCACGTACGTCAAGGGTGACTGAGACACGAGCGTCCGCCCGGAGCTCCCCCCTCGTGCGGGGCCTGCACCTGCTGACCTTCCGGTCGGGCGAGGACAGTCTGCGGCTGTCCGGGCTGGCCCAGCGCGCCGGACTGCCGGTGTCCACGGCCCACCGGCTGGTCGGCGAGCTGGAACTCTGCGGCCTGCTCGAACGCCGGGGTGTCGAACTGCTGCTCGGCCCGGGGCTGGTCCAGCCTGTCCGACAGGTCTGGCGGCTGTGCCGGGAGGACGCCCGGCCCCATCTGCTCGCCCTGCACCGCGCGACCGGCCGCGACATCGCCCTGACGGCCACTCGGGAGGGCCGCCTCATCACCATGTGCCGGGTGGCCCGCAGGTCCGGCACCACGGTGATCTCCTACCACCCGCACGGCACCCGCGCAGGCCAGGACGGGCTCACCGTCGCCGTCCGGCCGCCGGGCACCAGGGTGGAGGCCGGTGTCGTCCTGGTCGGCGCGGGCCGGGCCGACGAGCCCCGCCTGTACGAGGCGGCGGCCCGGATCGAGGCGTGCCTCACCACGCGCATCCTCCGCCAGCCCTCCGGACGGCAGCCCGCCCCCGAACCCGCGTCGATGCTGGCCCGGGGAGTCCACCTGCTCGGGGCCGTCCGCGTGGGGGAGGCCCCGGTGCCGTTCACGGAACTGGCCCGCCGCGCCTGCCTTCCCCGCTCCACCGCCCACCGCCTCATCACGACCCTGACCGCCTGCGGCTTCCTCGACGAGGCCCGCTCCCCGGCGGGCGGGGGATACGTCCGGGGGCCCGCCTGACCGCGCTCGGGCAGCCGCACCCGGTGCTGCCCGCCGGACTCCGGGCCGCCGTCCTGCCCCACCAGCGCGCCCTGGCCCTCGCCACCGGCGGAGTCTCCCACCTGGTCGCCTCGGGCCCGGCCGACCCGGTCTGGCTGACCTGCGTCGTCGCCGACCCCACCGTCCCCCCGGCCGCCCACCGGGCCGCCCTCACCGCCGCCCCCACCGCACCCCCCTCCGGCGTCACCGCCCTGGAACTCCCCGGCCTCACCGCCCTCGCCGTCCGCCTGATCCCCCTCACCACCCTCACCCTCGTGACCCCCACGGCCTCGGCTTCGGAGACCCGGACGCACGCGCACGCGCTGTGGCGGGCGGCGGTGGAGACGGGCACCCGTACGTCTTGAGGCGGTCCAGGAAGGCGAGGACGGATGTGATCCATACGGTCAACAGGGTGGCGGTGAAGAGGAGTTCGCGGCGGGTGGGCGCGCACGGGGTGTCGTCGTCGTTGACTGGGGCCGCCGTTCGCGGAGATAGGCGTCCCGGAGGTTGAAGAGGCCCAACGGGCGCCTCCTGATAGGGCGGTGGCAGTTTCACAGGACGCCGCCGGAAGCGGACGGCGGGACGCACGGGCGCTCGGTGCCGGACGTCGCCCAGCACCCGACCGCTCGTTCCCGGGGGGGGCGCAGTCCATGGCCATCTGCTGGCGGGGACGGAGACGGGTGACGTCCGGCAGGAGCGGCACGCTCACCCGCCCGCCCCGACGCGGAGTTCGGCCCACACCTCCTTCGTCCGCACCGGCCCGCCGAGCAGGTGCAGGTCGTACCTCCAGCGGTCGGCGACCGCGTCGACGAGCAGCAGTCCACGGCCCGACTCGTCCTCGCCGCCGGTCCTTCCGGGGACGGGCAGGCGGGTGGGCTCCCCGTCCACGACACCGATCCGTACGCCCGTTTCGTACGGCCGTCCGACCACCAGCCGGATCTCCCGGCAGGCGGTGTGCCGCACGGCGTTCGCGATCAGCTCCGTGACGACCAGTACGGCGCGGTCGACGAGGTCGGGGACGAGGACGCGGCTCGTTTCGGCGGTCTCCGGGGTGCAGGGGAGGGTCTGGGCGTAGGTGGGGTGGTCGGGGGGGTTGGGTGCGGTACCGAGACTCGTACGCAAGGTGGGCACTTCCCCACGCGGCAGACAGCTGTCGTGGTCCACGAGCGACCTCCTCAGGGTCGGCGGTTCTCCGTGCCGTCATCGCGCGAGCGAGCACTGGCCTGTCTCCCCGACGTGGGCCCGCCCCTCCCAAGGCAGGAGAAGTCCAGGCGGGCGCACGTGATGCGCTTCTGCTCGCCGCTGGTGAGCGGCGCGATGTCCAACGCAGAGGCGGCGAGGTGAATTTGCCACACGGTTCGGCAAATTGACTCGATCGTGGCTCCGGTCGGGGATTCACGGCGGACTGCGTCCGAACGCACGCGAAAGGAACGGCACGTCCCCCAAGGCGGTACTCACCCAGCGGCAGAAGCGGCTCGGTCATGAACTGCGCAGGATGCGGGTGGCCGCAGGTGTGTCCGCCGAACAAGCGGCGAGTCTCCTCGGCGTGGACCGGGGAAAGATCTCCAACATGGAGTCCGGCGTCCGGACCATCAGCGAGGAACGTCTCCGTGTTCTCGCCCAGCACTGCCACTGCGCCGACCCTGCCTACGTGGACGCGTTGGTCGAACTGGCCGCCGGCGGATCGTCGAACTGGTGGGAGCAGTACCGGGGGTCTCTGTCTCAGGGCTTGATGGACATCGCCGAGTTGGAAGCGCGCGCGGTCCGCATGCAGACGGCGTGCACGGTGCACATCCCGGGGCTCCTCCAGACCACCGACTATGCCTTGGCGGTGTTCCGCGCCGTCCTCCCGAACCTGCCTGAGCATCAAGTGGCCACGCGGCTCGCGCATCGCAGCCGACGCCAATAGGTGCTGGACGGCGAGGAGGCCGGGCCTTATGTCGGCATCGTTCACGAAGCTGCGCTCCGCATGCAGTTCGGTGGCCCTCTTACCGCCCGCGCGCAACTGCAACACCTGCTGGACCAGTCCGAGAAGGACAACGTGACCCTGTTGGCGATTCCCTTCGCGCACGGCGCCTTTCCCGGTGCGGGGCAGACCGTCCTGTACGCCGAGGGGCCGACGAGGCAACTGGACACCGTGCAGATCGACAACTCCCACGGCCCGGACTTCCTCTACGGGGAAGACGAACTGGCCAAGTACCGTTCTCACTTGGAGCGAATGCAGCAGTTGGCGCTGTCCCCCGATGACACGAGGTGCTTTGTCCGCGCCATCGCACGCGAGCTCTAGGAGACGAGATGTCCGAGATCCAGTGGGAAGAGCCGTTCTGCGGAGAAGGCAATGTCTGTTTCCGCATAGGGACAGACAATGCGGGCAACGCCTACATAGCTGTGCGTGGCCAGGAGGACCGTTTCATCGCAGACAGCCGAGACGCGCTCCGAACCATGATCCTCGACATCAAGGCCGGTAAGGCAGACCACCTGCTCCAGTAGGCATGGGTCCCGGAACATGGCGAACCCCAGTCCGGTCACCCTCGACAAGGGGGATGAACTGGGGTTTTCTTCAAGCCCGCAGAATGCTAGGTGGTGTACTCCAGCTCAGTCACGGCGGCTTTGCGCACCGCCGGTGCGAGTTCATCGAGGTCCAGTCCGTCGAGGTGTCCGCGAAGCGCTTGCCGAGCTTCGCGCATCCATGCGGGGAGCATCGGGCTGTTGACGGCGCCGGGCAGGACGATGCGGCGGAACTCCGGGTCCTCAATCGCCTGTGCCACGAGTTTCTCGGCCAGCCACAGCAGCGTGCGTTCCCGGATGGCGAACGTCAGATGGATGCTGTGCCCGCTCCCGTCGACGACGTACGGATTGTGGACCCAGCCCCTCGGAAGGAGAAGGGACTGTCCTGCGCGAAGGTCGATCTCGGTATCCGGTCCTGTGGCCTCCCACGCAGGGATGTAGTCGTCGCGCCACACACGCCACGACTCGTTGTACTGCCGCATGGGCGCCTCGACCGGCGGGCGCCAGAGCTGCCACCGCTTGACGCCGGAGATCTGCACGATGACGGCCATCTGCTGGTCCCAGTGATGGCGTAGCCCCTGGTTGCCGGGCGGGGTCAGGAAGGCGTGGATGTAGTTGGAGTATCCCGTCTCCTGCTGGATGCCGTGCGAGACCGCCGCAAGATACGGGACGACTCGTTGGAGGTTGCCGAGGCGGATCGTGAAACCCGTGTCGTAGAGCTTGGTGAGTTTGGCCGCGTCGGTATGGCCGTCGGTCGTGAAGGCATTCTGGTTCAGGGACGGGGCGGGGGCTTTCACCACCGCGATCTCGTTCGCCGGGACGCAGCCGGTGAAGGCGTAGTCGTGGAGGAAGCCCTTGGTGACTGTCTCGTCGAGTGCGGTCCTGCCACGTTCGAAGACGCGGGGCTCGTCGGGCCAGGTGGTCAGGAGTTCGGTCCGGCCGTCCTCGGGCAGGATGAGGCTCAGCGACATGGCGGTGTCCTTCCGTGCGGTTCAGGAGGGCGGCAACGGGCAGCGCAGGTCGGGGTGGTGGCGGTTCGGACAGCACACGACGTTGATCGAGACGATGTTGCCCGAGCGGTTGTAGTGGACCCAGCTCACGTCGACACCGACCGGCAGGACATCGGCCGCGTACTCACGCTTCACGTCCAGGCCGACGTACATCTGCTTGCCGTCATCGGGTTCGAGCGGAAGGTTGCCGAGGTAGTGCTTCGTCATCCACTCCAGTGCCGCCTCCGGGTCGGTCCACGTGCGGTCGGCGGAGGTCTGGTTGCGTTTCAGGAGCCAGTGGCCCGACATCATGGGCGGCAGGTTCGAGACCGGGAACTCGGCGGAGACCTCGCGGTGGCGCGCGAGCGTCCGCTCGGCCGTCTTGTCGTCGGGAGCCGGGGGCGCGGGAGGGGTGGGGTGCGGCGGCCGGCGGTTTCCTTCCCGGTGGTAGGTCTCCGGGGTTCCGACCCATGGGCCGTACCCGTGGAAGTGCCCTGACCAGGTCATCTGTTTCCTTCTGGAGATACGACGGGCCGCCCTGCCACGCAGGACGGCCCGCTGGTGCGTGGTGGGGAGAGGTCAGATCGTCAGGTGCCGTTCCCGGGCGTAGCCGATGACGAACGCGTCCAACTCGGCCTCGGTGAAGCGGATCTCCTTGCCGACGCCTTCCGGCTTGGAGTCCGTCAGGACGTATGCGGGCTGCGCGCCGGGGAGCAGCGCGAACCGGACGCACGCCTCGTGCTCGCCTCCCAGGTTGCCGCCGCAGAACTGCCGGACTTCGGTTCCCTCGACGGGCAGGGTGTAGAGGTCAACGTTCATGGGATCGTCCTCCCGATGCGACTGCTGTAGCGGGGCGACCGAGTGAGCGTCGGCCCCGAATTTCACGAGATGCCGTGTCCCTCGCCCTCGGCGTACACCCGCAGCAGACGTCGGGTCAGCCCGGCCATCTCCCGGAGGTGGAGGAACGCTGCGAAGGCCGGAGTTGACGGCGTAGGGCGCTGTTCGAGGTCCAGGAGTCGGTAGCCCTTGCGGAAGAGTTCCCTGATCTTGGGGTCTTCGTCCGTGCCCAGGTTCTGGACCAGGAGAAGGCTCAGGTGGCGGACGAGTTCCGCCGTGCGGGTGTCGATGACCGCGCGGGTCGACGTGTTCAGCTCCGTCTTCAGCGCGAGGTCCGTGATCTCCGAGATCAGCTCGACGTCAATGGAGTCGCCGACGTCTGCCGCGCCGGTCTCCTGTCTCACGGTCGCCACCACGTGTCTCCCCAAGGGCTGCTGCCCGGCTTTCGGGCTCGGAGACGACGGTAAGGTCGGCGTCAGTCAACTCCCAAGAAGATTGCGCGAGTTTGCAGAACCGTCTTTGACGAGTGCGAATGGCTTGCTGACCATCTAGTTGTCGCGCAAACAAGCGCAAGGCAGCGGACGGGAGAGCCCCATGAAGCTACGGTTCCTCGGAAAGAACTCGACGCCCGGAGACAGTCCCACCCTGTACGCCAGCGACCAGGACAGCTACGTGATCCAGGGCTGGAAGATCTACTCGAACGAACTGCTCATGCAACTCGACCTCCCGGAAGGGGAGACCGCCATCGAGGTGCCCACCGAGTTGTTCGAGCACCTGATGAAGGACGGCTTGCAGTCCGGTCTGGTCAAGAAGTTCACCGCCCCGATCATGATCGTCACCGAACAGGGGACATGTGTTCTCCAGGGCCCCGAGATGAACGACCCTGAAGCCTTGAGCCAGATGCACATGCCCGACTATGAGACCTGCATCGAGGTCCCCAAGTCCTCGATCACGGCCCTGCTGGAGGAAGACCGTGGACCTGATCACCCCGGCCCAGCGTGACGATCTGTTCAACAGTTTCGAACGCGACGCCTTCCACCTGGAGTTGAGGGACGACTACGGCTCTCCCGTCGAGGACACGCCGTACGCCCGATGGCAGCGCGGCGAGCTGGACGACTACGCCTGGCTCGACGACTGGAAGGCACTCATCGGGCGCGTCACGGACACCGGCAGGACAGTCCGCCGCGTCCGGGTCGTCACCGAGCCGCACAGCCGGTACGTGACGTGGGAGCACTCGCTGACCCGGCTCAACATCGAGATCGGCGAGGACATCCGCTGGCTGCCACGGCATCTCCTGCCACAGGGCCTCGCGTTCCCGGTGCAGGGCAACGACTGGTGGCTGTACGACGACCGCTTGCTTGCCGTCGGCCACTTCGACCCGGAGGGACGCGTACTCGGCTCCGAGATCGTCGAGGACCCCGAGACCGTGGCCGAGTGCGTCCGTGTACGCGACCTGCTCTGGACCATCGCCGTTCCGCACGCCGAGTACAAGCCCTGACCCATCAGTGAGCAATCAAGCACAAGAAGCACGAGAGGCGCTGGGGGCCCGGCTGCGCGGATTCCGCAAGGACGCGGGATTCAGCAGCGGCCGGGCATTCGCGCGGGTCACCGGATGGGCGGAGTCCAAGGTTTCCCGGATCGAGAACGGGAAGCAGAATGCGAGCGAGCAGGATATTCGCATCTGGTGCGGCACGACCCACCGTGAGGACCAGGTGGAGGACTTGATCGCCACGGTCCGGCACATAGACGAACTGTGGCTTGAGTGGCGCAGGCAACTGTCGACCGGATCGGAGAAGAGGCAGAAGGCTGCTCTTCCTATTTACGCGAAGACAAAAGTCTTCCGTATCTGGCACCCGACTCTGATTTGGGGAACGCTTCAAACCTCCGCATACGCTGCTGAGACCTTCAAACTGGTCCGCAACTACTACGAGATACCCGACGACACGGAAGCAGCAACCGTCAAGCGCCTTGAGCGTCAGCAGCATCTCTACAAGGGGGACAAAATCTTCAACGTACTGCTCGCCGAGCAGGCGTTGTACACCAACTTCGGAGGAGCGGAGGTGATGAAGGGCCAACTCGACCGCCTGTTGGCCGTATGGCGGCTACCTCGACTCAGCCTGGGGATCGTGCCCAGGTCAGCTCCCATGCACATCTGGCCCGGAAACTCCTTCTCCATGTTCGACAACAAGCTTGTACTTGTCGAGACCTACTCGGCAGAGTTCTCGGTGACGCAACCCCGAGAGATTGAGCTGTACGCCAAAGCTTTTGCGCTCTTGAAGCAGTCTGCGGTGTACGGGACCACAGTCCGCGATCTCATATTTGCTGCGATTAACCACTACGATCGGAGCTCGTCCGACTAGGAGGAAACTCATCGTGACACCCAACTGGCGTACCAGTTCCTACACGGGAAAAGAAAACTGTGTCGAAGTTGCCGACAACAACCCGGAGGAAGGTTCGCAGCGCTGACGAACCTCTGATCAAGAGCCTGGTAATTCGGCTACTGGACACCGGACCACTGTGATGGCAGGTGCTCACTGCTGGCAGTACGCCGGGGGTTCATCGACGGTGAACGGCGGCTTCTTCGGGGAGTCCTCGGTGGCGGGCAAGTCCTGCCTTCGCCCCGGCACCCGCTCGGCGCACCCCCGTCCGCCCCGGATGCGGCCTCCCCCGCCCTCGCCGAGACTCGACGTCATGGCGAGGACTTCGCGGGGACGGACACTGTGGGCTGCGGGTCTGGTCCTGCTGGCCGGCGGTACGGCGGCGGGGACGGTCGCGGTGACCTCCTCCCCGTCCGCCGCACCTCCGCCGCCGCGGCCGGCCGAGTCGTACGGACGTGTCCTCCCGGCCGGTGTCCAGGCGCTGGTGCGGATCCCGGCGCTGGGGGCGCGCTGGCGGTATCCGGTGTACGAGGGGACCGGCGCCGCCCAACTGGCGCGCGGGCTCGCCCACTACACCGGTACGGCGGCGGCCGGCGGGCGGGGCAACTTCGCGCTGGCCGGGCACCGGTCCTCGGTCACCGGGTTCGAGCCGTTCGCCGACCTGCCCGACGCCGTCGTCCCCGGCACGCCGATCCTGGTCGAGACCGCCTCCGCGTCCTACACCTACCGGGTGACGGCGACCCGGCACACCACCCCCGGCGACGACCAGGTCCTCGACCCCGACCAGGGACGCGGCGCCGACCCGGGACGGCGGCTGATCACCCTCACGACCTGTACCCCGCGCTACGGCTCCACCGGCCGCTTCATCGTCTTCGGCGAACTGGAGCCTGTCCGTGTGAGGGCGGCGGGGCCGGGAGAATGATTGTCGGATCAATCGTCATGCCGTAGCGGGGGCGACCAGACCTACAACGGCGGCGGGGCCACCGGCGGTACGTACAGCTCGGGGGCGAGAAGCGGAGACGGCTACGGAGCTCTCGGCGGAACCCGGACCGCCGGTTCGCGGTACACCGGCGGTGCGGGTGTCACCGACGCGTCGATGACCAACGGCTCGGGTTCCGCCAGGGTCACCAACGGCGTCGTGACCCTCGCCAAGTCGGCCTCCCCGGACCCGTACGTCCCCGGCGCCAGGCTGACGTACGCCGTCACCGTGGCCAACGTCGGCCCGGCACCGCCCTCCCGCTCGGCCTGGCGACCCCGTCGCCGCCCTGTTCGCCGCGTCCGCCACCGGCATGGCGGTGAACCTCCGCCGAGGCCGCCGTATCGACTGCGGCTGTCACGGCGTCCTCGGCGAGGCCCCCGTCAGCGCCCCCCTGGTGGCCCGCACCCTGCTGCTGGCCGCCCGCTGATCCTGCTCGTACTCGCGGACAACCGCCCGCACTGCCGGGCCCTCGCGGCGGCCCTGTCGAAGGAGCCCGACGGCCCGTCCGTACCGGTCGTCGCCATCGCCGTGGACGAGACCGGAAAGGTACGCGCCACCGAAGTGGCCTCCGGACTCGCGACCTGCGGGATCTGGCGCGGGATCACGGCAGGTCTCCGGCGACGACGTAACCCTCCGGCCCCGGTTCCCCCGCGCGGCGCACCCGGAGCACGGGTTCGGGCGCCGTACGGGGGATTTCCTGTTTTCTGATGATCATTCAATGTGGTGCAGGGCCATGCCTACCGGGACTGACGGATTGTCATATCTTCACGCCCTGGGGTTGCCTGTGTTCGCGAAGGTCACGCGCCGGTTCGGCCGTACGGTGGCGGCGCTCGTCGCGCTGACGTTGAGTACGGGCGCCGCGCCCGCGCTCGGCCAGCCGTCCGGCCCCGGCAACCCGCTGGGCGCGGGGCGTGCCGTACTCCTCGCGGACTGGCCCGGCGGCGCGTCCGGGCCGCTCGGGGAGGCGGTCGAGGACCCGGCGGGGTACCGGATGGAGAGCACGGGCCGACGGTCCGTCAGGTCGGCGGCCCACTGGGACACCGTCCGCCTCCCCGAGTCCGTCGCCGGCCAGGCGGGCGCGCGCGGGCTGCGGCTGCCCGCCGCCGAGGAGGGGCATGCGTACGACGTCACGCTGGAGTTCCCGCAGGCGCGGCCGGGGTGGCTGCGGCTCGGGGGGCTGGCGGCGGGGACGGTGACCGCCGTGGGGGCGGGGGAGGGCGGGGGCGCCGTACGGCCCGAGGCGGCCGGCACGCGTGCGCTGACCTCGTACGTCGGCGGCAAGCTCGCCGTGAACTCGCTCGCCGGGGTGGACGAGGAGGCGTGGGGCGCCGAGCGGTCCGCCGACGTGGTGTTCCGCGAGGCGGTGCGGTCGGTGACGCTGACCGTGGGGGAGGGGAACGCGGAAGGGGTGATCGTGGCGGGGCCGTTCGGGGTTTCCGGGGAGGACGGGGCGGCTGAGAAGGCCGAAGGGGCGCGCGAGACGCCGCAGGAATCCAAGGCGCCCCAGGAATCCAAGGCGTCGCAGGCGTCCGGCTCTGCGAAGAAGCCCGCGTCCGGCAAGAAGGCCGAACCCGGCAGGAAGGCCCCGCCCGGCAAGAAGGCCGCCGCCCCCGACCCCCGCCAGCGCCGCGTGACCCTCGGCAGTCCCCGGGGCGCCGTGAACTTCCCGGTCAACGAGCCCTTCAGCAGCGGCACCACCAACAACAGCTGGACCCAGCTCGGCAACGCCTCCCTGACCAGCAACCCCGGCTGGCTGACGCTGACGCCCGCGCAGTACCGGCAGGCCGGCGCCATGATCATGAACGACACCTTCTCGACGTCCCAGGGCGTCCTGGTGGACTTCGACTACAACGTCTCCGGCGGCACCAACCCGCCCGCCGACGGCTTCTCGGTGTTCTTCGTCAACGGCAACACCACCCCCTCCACCCAGGGCGCGAACGGCGGCGGCCTCGGCTACGCCTGCATGAACGGCAACGGCAGCAACGCGGCCTGCACCATCCCCGGCGTCGCGGGCGGCTGGCTCGGCGTCGGGTTCGACGCGTTCGGCAACTACAGCTCGCAGATGACCGGCAACAACACCGGCCCCGGGCAGCAGCCGAACAAGGTGGTGCTGCGCGGCTCCGGCAACGGCACCAGCGGCTACACGTACATCAGCGGTACGAGCGTGCCGGGCAACGTCAACCTGGGCAGCTCGGCGACCGCGACCCGGCACGTCCAGGTGCTGATCAACGGCTCCAGGATCAGCGTATGGATGAGCGACCCGACCACCGGCGCCCTCACCCAGCTCATCTCCAACCAGAACGTCGCCGGCGTCTCCGGCATGCAGGCACTGCCGGCCACACTGAAGCTGGGCTTCGCGGCCTCCACCGGCGGCAGCATGGAGCTGCACAAGATCAAGAACCTGGTGGTCACACTCCCCACCGACGCCACCATTACCAAGTCGGGCACGTCACAGGTCCAGATCGGCCAGCAGGTCTCGTACACGCTGACCGCCACGAACAAGAGCGACAGCATCAACGCGATCCAGAACGCGAGCATCACCGACACCGTGCCGTCCCAGATCGGGAACGTCACCTGGACGTGCTCCGGCTCCAACGGCGGTACGTGCGCGAGCGGTTCGGGCTCCGGAAGCAACATCAACGTCGGAACCAACCTGCCGATCGGCGGCTCCGCGACCGTCACGGTCACGGGTACGGCGCGACAGGCGTCCTCGGGCGCGGTCAACACGGCGAACCTGGTCCTGCCCTCGCAGTACTCGAACATCGACCCGACGGTGCCGCTGTCCGCGAGCGCGATGACGGTGATCCAGGCGGACGACTTCGATGTCTCCAAGAGCGGCGGCAGCGCGGCCACCGTCCCCGGCAACGCCACGACCATCCCGGTCGCTGTGGCGAACAACGGGCCCAACAACGCGCTCGGCAACGCGACCGTCACCGTCACCATGCCGCAGTACGTCATCGCCAACTCGTCGCAACCGTCCGGGTGTTCGGTCAACTCCAACGGTACGACGGTGACGTGCACCGTCCAGGCGTCGCAGCTCGACAACGGCGCCACGGTCAACTTGCCGATCTCCGTGACGGTTTACTCCAGCGCGCCCGGCAACACCGCGCTGACGGCGACGAACGGCATCCAGGTCACCGGCCCCGCCGACGCCGTCTCCAGCAACAACCAGGCGAACGCGGTCGTCAACACCTCTTCTTCCGTGGCCGACTTGAACATCGCGAAGTCCGCGAGCCCGACGCAGGTCAACTACGGCTCCAACACGACGTTCACGCTCACCGTCACCAACAACGGGCCCAGCGCCACGAGCAACGTCCAGGTCACCGACCAGCTCCCCAGCGGCCTGACGTACGTCAGTGACGACTCGAACGGCGCCTACAACTCCGGCACCGGCGTGTGGAACGTCGGCTCGCTCCCCCTCGGACAGAGCGCCACCATCCACGTCACGGCGGTGGTCAACAGCACCTCCCCGCAGACCAACCAGGTCACGCAGGCGACGTCCAGCGGCTCGGACCCGACGCCGTGCAACAGCTCGAACCTGAGCAACTGCGCCTCGGCGACGGTCACTCCGGTCGCCGCCGACCTCACGACGACGAAGACCGCGACGGGGACGCCGATCGCGCCGGGGCAGACGTTCCAGTACCAGATCACGACGACGAACAACGGCCCGAGCGCCGCGACGAACGTGACCGTGACGGACACGCTGCCGTCCGGGGTGTCGTTCGTCTCGTCGTCGACGGGGTGCACGGCGTCCGGCCAGACGGTGACCTGCCCGCAGATCGCGTCCCTCGCGAACGGTTCGAGTCAGACCAACACGATCACGGTGAAGGTGCCGTCCTCGTACACGGGCAACGGCAGCGACATCCAGAACACGGCGTCCTCGACCTCGGCCGTCCCCGATCCGACCCCCGGCAACAACACCTCGCAACCCTCGTCCCCGCAGGTCAGCGGCCCGGTCACCGACCTGTACACGAGCAAGGTGCTCAACACGACGCAGGCCGTGCCGCCCGGCTCGAACGTCCAGTACACGATCTGGGCCAACAACGGCGGCCCCTCGGACGCGACCGGCGTGACGGTGACCGACACGCTGCCGACCGGGATGACGTACGTGTCGGGGCCGTCGAACTGCTCGGCGTCCGGGCAGACGGTGACCTGTACGGGGCTGAACCTCTCGGCCGGCGTGGGCCGGGCGCAGCCGATCACCGTGAAGATCGCCTCCAGCTACACCGGCAACGGCAGCGACATCCCCAACCAGGCCACCGAGTCCGGCGGCAACGGCACCGACCCGAACCCGAACAACAACACCACGGCGAAGGTCCCGCCGAACGTGGGCCCGGCCTCCGCCGACCTGTCGACGACGAAGCAGGCCGCGTCCAGCACGCCGATCGCGCCGGGCCAGAGGTTCGCGTACACGATCACGACCAGCAACGCGGGCCCCTCGGACGCCCAACAGGTCGCCGTCACCGACACGTTGCCCGCGCAGCTCACGTTCGTGTCGTCGTCCACCGGCTGCACGGCGTCGGGCCAGAACGTCACCTGCCCGACGATCGCGACCCTCGCCGACGGGGCCTCGCAGAGCAACACCATCACCGTCCAGCTCTCCCCGTCGTACACCGGCAACGGGAGTGACATCGGGAACGTCGCCACCTCCAACTCCCCGACCGGCGACCCGAATCCGAACAACAACTCCTCCAACCCGGCCCCGCCGCCCCCGGTGAACGGCCCGCAGACCGCGCTGTCGATCAGCAAGGCCGGCTCGGCGACCTCGTACCAGCCAGGGCAGTCGTTCTCCTACACGGTGACCGTCTCCAACGCGGGCCCCTCGGTCGCGGCCGGCGTCACCGTCGCCGACACCCTTCCGGCGCCGATGAGTTCGTTCACGTGGACCTGCACGGCATCCGGCACGGGCAGTGCCTGTGGCGCGGCGAGCGGCAGCGGGAACCTCGGCGACAAGCCGACGGTCGGGGTCAACGGGACGCTCACATACGTCCTTTCGGGCACCGTCGCCCCCTCCGCGAGCGGCCAGCAGACCAACACGGCGACGGTGACCGCCCCTTCGGGTGACACGGACGCCAACTGCCAGTCCACGTGCCGCTCGACGGTCACCACCAACGGGCCGAACATCACCATGGCCAAGTCGTCGACCCCGCACGGCGCGAAGCCGGGCCAGACGGTGACGTACACCGTCACGATGACCAACAACGGGCAGGGCGAAGCGAGTTCGTTCAGCTTCACGGACGATCTGAGCGATGTCGTGGACGACGCGACGTTCGTGAACGGGTCGATCACCTCCACCCCGTCCGGGGGCAGCGGATCGTACAACTCCACTAACCAGCAGCTCACCTGGACAGGTCCCGTGCCCGCCGGGCAGACCGTCACCGTCACCTACCAGGCCACCGTGAACTCCCCGCCCGGCGGCAACGGCGTCCTCAACAACGACGTGTACGCCAACGGCACGAACTGCGCGCCCGGTTCGAACGACGGCGACTGCACCGACAACAACGGCGGCGGCACCCCGCGCATCACCCTCGCCAAGGTCGCCGACCCGCAGGGCCCGGTCTCGCCGGGCCAGACCGTCGGCTACACGGTGACGCTCACCAACGCGACCGCCTTCGACTACCCCGGCGCCTCCTTCCAGGACGACCTGGCGGACGTCCTCGACGACGCGACGTACAACAACGACGCCTCGGCCTCGTCCGGCACGGCGAGTTACAGCGAGCCGACCCTGTCGTGGACCGGCACCGTCCCCGCGAACTCCTCGGTCACCGTCACCTACAGCGTGGTCGTCGACAACCCCGACGACGGCAACGCGGCGCTGAACAACTACGTCTCCTCCACCACCGACACCAACTGCGGCACCGGCTCCACGGACCCGAAGTGCGCGGAGACCGTCCAGATCGGCCGCCTGGAGATCACCAAGTCGGTCTCCGACAGCACCCCCAAGCCCGGCGACCAGGTCACCTACACGGTCACCGTCGAGAACACCGGCACCGGCACCTACGCCGGCGCCACCTTCACCGACGACCTGACCGACGTCGTGGACGACGCGACGTACAACAACGACGAGAACGCCTCGATCGGCACGGGCACTTATACGGCTCCCAAGCTGACCTGGACCGGCGACGTCCCGGCCGGCCAGACGGCGACGATCACCTACAGCGCGACCGTCAACAACCCCGACACGGGCAACAAGACCCTCGCCAACGCCGTCACCAGCCCCTCCGGCTCCAACTGCGGCACGGGCTCCACGGACGCCAACTGCTCGACGTCCAGCGGCAGTCCACAGCTCACGCTCACCAAGACGTCCAGCCCGGCGAACCCGTTCGCGGGCCAGAAGGTCACGTACACGATCGTCGCGCAGAACACCGGCACGGCCGTCTACACGGGCGCGACCTGGTCCGACGACCTGTCCGACCTGATCGACGACGGGACGTACGACAACGACGCGAACTCGACGGCCGGTTCCGTGTCGTATGCGAGCCCGAAGCTGACATGGACCGGCGACCTCGCGGCGGGCGCGTCCTCGACGACGACGTACAGCGTGCTGCTGGGCAACCCGATGCCGGGCAACAAGCAGCTCACCAACAAGGTCACGTCCACGCCGGACACCAACTGCGGGCCCTCGTCGACGAGTTCGGCGTGCGGCAACCAGACCCCGCAGGGCGTCGGCCAGCTTCAGATCTCCAAGTCGGTCGACAACTCCACGCCGAAGCCCGGGGACACCGTCCACTACACGGTGACCGTCCAGAACAACGGCACGGGCGTGTACGACGGAGCGACGTTCACGGACGACCTGACGGACGTCGTCGACGACGCGACGTACAACAATGATCAGTCGGCCACAGACGGGACCGTCTCTTACACCTCCCCGAAGGTCACCTGGACCGACGACCTCGCGGCCGGGGCCACGGCGACGATCACCTACTCCGCGACCGTCAACAACCCCGACACCGGCAACCAGTCCCTCGGCAACAGCGTTGTCTCGACGGCCGGTTCGAACTGCGCGCAGGGCGCACAGGCCGCCTCCTGCTCCACCAAGTCGGCCGTCCCGCAGCTGAACATCACCAAGTCCGCGTCCGACACCAACCCGCAGCCCGGCGAGAAGGTCACCTACACGGTCACCCTCACGAACCCCGGCACGGCGGACTACACGGGCGCGACGTTCACGGACGACCTGACGGACGTCGTCGACGACGCGGCGTACGACAACGACCAGGCCGCGACGGCCGGTTCAGCTTCTTACGCGTCCCCGAAGGTGAACTGGACGGGCACGGTCCCGGCCGGCGGCACCGTCACCGTCACCTACAGCGCGACCGTCGACTCCGATCCCTCCCAGCTGGGCAACGGCGTCCTCAAGAACGCGGTCACCTCGACCTCGCCGGGCTCCAACTGCGCCACCGCGTCCGGCACCGGCTGCTCGACGACCTCCAACCAGGTCCCGACGCTGTCGATCACGAAGAAGCAGACGTCCACCGGTCAGGCCACGCCGGGTTCGAAGGTCACCTACCAGGTCACCGTCAACAACCCGACGAACAGCACCTACACGAACGCCTCCTACTCCGACGACCTGACGAAGGTGCTGGACGACGCGACGTACAACGCGGATGCCAACGCCTCGGCGGGCAGCGTGAGTTACGCCTCCCCGAAGCTGACCTGGACCGGTGACGTGCCAGGCGGCCAGACGATCACCCTCACCTACAGCGTCACCGTCAACGACCCCGACACCGGGGACAAGCAGCTCAGCAACACGGTCGTCGGACCGGCGGGCTCCAACTGCCAGGCGGGGTCCACCGATCCGGGCTGTAGCAGCACCCCGGCCGGCGTGCCGACCCTGTCCATGCAGAAGACGGTGTCCCCGGCCAACCCGGTCCCGGGCCAGACGGTCACCTACACGGTCACCCTCACCAACACCGGCACGGCCGACTACTCCGGCGCCACCTTCACCGACGACCTGACCAAGGTCCTCGACGACGCGACCTGGCTGAACCAGACCAACGCGGCCGGTGACACGCTGAGTTACAGCGCCCCCAAGCTGACCTGGACCGGCGACGTCCTCCAGGGCCAGACCCGGACGGTGACCTACGCCGTCCAGGTCAACGACCCCGACACGGGCGACGGACAGCTCGACAACGCGGTGACCGGCCCGGCTGGCTCCAACTGCGAGCAGGGCTCGGCCGATACAAACTGCTCGGCGAACATCGACGGCATCCCCGCGCTGAACATCAGCAAGACCATGTCGCCGAACACGCCGCTCCAGGGCCAGAAGGCGACGTACACGGTGACGGTGAAGAACACCGGCACGGCGACCTACACGAACGCGTCCTACACCGACGATCTGACGAAGGTGCTGGACGACGCGACGTACAACGGTGACGCCAACGCCTCGGCAGGGACCGTCGGTTACGCCTCCCCGAAGCTGACCTGGACCGGCACCCTCGCCGCCGGCGCCACGGCGACGATCACCTACAGCGTCACCGTCGACAACCCCGACACCGGCGACAAGCAGCTCAGCAACGCGGTGACCGGCCCGGCGGGCTCCAACTGCGAGCAGGGTTCCGCCGATTCGGCCTGCTCCACCGGCAACGACCCCGGCCAGGGCGTCCCCCAGCTCACGCTGACCAAGACGTCCAGCCCGGCGAACCCGGTCGCGGGCCAGAAGGTCACGTACACGATCGTCGCGCAGAACACCGGCACGGCCACCTACTCGGGCGCGACCTGGTCCGACGACCTGTCCGACCTGATCGACGACGGGACGTACGACAACGACGCGAGCGCGACGGCCGGTTCCGTGTCGTATGCGAGCCCGAAGCTGACATGGACCGGCGACCTCGCGGCGGGCGCGTCCTCGACGACGACGTACAGCGTGCTGCTGGGCAACCCGATGCCGGGCAACAAGCAGCTCACCAACAAGGTCACGTCCACGCCGGACACCAACTGCGGGCCCTCGTCGACGAGTTCGGCGTGCGGGAACCAGACCCCGCAGGGCGTACCGCAGTTGACCATGAAGAAGACGGCGTCCAGCAGCACGGCGACGCCGGGTTCGACGATCACGTACACCGTGACGGTCCAGAACAGCGGGACGGCGGCGTACTCCGGGGCCTCGTGGTCGGACGACCTGACGGACGCCCTGGACGACGCGACGTACAACGACGACGTCAACGCCTCCTCCGGCAGCGCGAGTTACAACTCTCCCAAGGTCACCTGGAGCGGCGACCTCGCGGCGGGCCGGACGGCGACGATCACCTACAGCGTGACCGTGAACGACCCCGACACCGGAAACCAGCAGCTCACCAACACGGTCATCTCGGACGTCCCCGGCTCCAACTGCGGCTCGGGCTCCACGGATCCCTCCTGCACCTCGGGCCCGCTGGGCGTCCCGCAGCTCGCGATCACCAAGACGGTCTCCCCGGCGACCCCGCTCCCCGGCAACACCCTCACCTACACGGTCACCCTCAAGAACACGGGCACCGCCGACTACTCCGGCGCGACCTTCACCGACGACCTCACGAAGGTCCTCGACGACGCGACCTGGCTGAACCGGACCACCGCCAGCACCGGCACGGTCTCGTACACGGCGCCGAAGCTCTCCTGGACCGGCGACGTCCCGCAGGGCCAGTCGGAGACGGTGACGTACGCCGTCGAGGTGAACGACCCGGACGCCGGTGACAAGCAGCTCAACAACTCCGTGGTGGGCCCGCCCGGTTCGAACTGCCGCGCCGACTCCACCGACACCCGCTGCACCGCCGACATCCCGGGCGTGCCCGAACTGCACATCACCAAGACGCAGTCCCCGACGACCCCGACCGCCGGCCAGAAGGTCACGTACACGGTGACCGTCGAGAACACGGGCACGGCGGACTACCCGAACGCCACCTTCACGGACGACCTGACGGGCGTCCTGGACGACGCGGTGTACGGCGCTGACGCCAACGCCTCGGCGGGCAACGTGAGTTACGCCTCCCCGAAGGTGACCTGGTCCGGCGACGTCCCCACCGGCCAGACGGTCACCGTCACCTACAGCGCGACGGTGAACAACCCCGACAGCGGCGACAAGCAGCTCGCCAACTCCGTTGTCGGCCCGCAGGGTTCGAACTGCGAGTCGGGCAAGCAGGACCGGGACTGCACCTCCACCTCGGGCGTGGGCCAGCTCCAGATCGCCAAGACGTACACGCCCGCCGACCCGCTCCCCGGTGACACGGTCACCTACACGATCAACGTCACCAACACAGGCACGGCCACCTTCACGGGCGCGTCCTGGTCCGACGACCTGACCGGCGTCCTTGACGACGCGACGTACGACAACGACGCCAACGCGACCGGCGGCAGCGTGAACTACGCCTCCCCGAAGCTGAGTTGGTCCGGCAACCTGATCCCCCAGTCCACGGCGTCGATCACCTACAGCGTGACCGTGAACGACCCCGACACGGGTGACGGCAAGCTCGCCAACACCGTCGTCAGCCCCCAGGGTTCGAACTGCTCCGCCGGTTCCACCGACCCCGACTGCTCCCCGGCCCCGGCCGGCCTGCCCCAACTCTCCATCGCCAAGGCCGCGTCGGCGACCAACCCCAAGCCCGGCGACAAGGTGACGTACACCGTCACCCTCACCAACAGCGGCCAGGCCCCCTACCCGAACGCCACCACCTCCGACGACCTGACGGGCGTCCTGGACGACGCGACGTACGACGACGACGTCAACGCGACGTCCGGGACGGCGAGTTACGCCTCCCCGAAGGTCACCTGGACGGGCACGGTCCCGGCGGGCGGCACGGTCACCCTCACCTACAGCGTCACCGTCAACACCCCCGACACCGGCGACCACGAGCTCGTTAACTCCGTTGTCGGACCCAAGGGTTCGAACTGCCAGGCGGGCTCCCAGAACGCCGCCTGCACGACCGGCGACGACCCCGGCAACGGCATCCCCGACCTGACCCTCTCGAAGACGTCCTCCGACCCGACCCCCGAGCCCGGCGACACGGTCACCTACACCATCACCGCGAAGAACCAGGGCACGGCGACGTACACGGGCGCGACCTGGTCCGACGACCTGACCGGCGTCCTCGACGACGCGACCTACAACGCGGACGCCAACGCCTCGCTCGGCACGGTGAGTTACACCTCTCCGACCATGTCCTGGACCGGCGACGTCCCGGCCGGCCAGACGGCCACCATCACCTACTCCGTGACCGTCAACTCCCCCGACACCGGGGACAAGAAGCTCACCAACGCCGTCGTCTCCACCCCCGACACCAACTGCCCCTCCGGTTCCACCGACCCGAAGTGCGGCTCCAACGCCGCAGGCGGCATCCCCAACGTGACGATCACCAAATCGTCGTCCACCACGACCCCGCTGCCGGGCCGGCAGGTGACGTACACGGTCACCGTCCAGAACACCGGCACAGCGACCTTCCCGGGCGCGACCTTCACGGACGACCTGACCGACGTCCTCGACGACGCGACGTACGACAACGACGCCAACGCGACGTCCGGCACGGTGAGTTACGCCTCCCCGAAGGTCACCTGGACCGGCGACGTCCCGGCGGGCGCTACGGTCACCGTCACCTACAGCGTGACCGTCGACTCCGACCCCTCCCAGATGGGCAACGGCGTCCTGAAGAACGCGGTCACCTCCACGTCGGCCGGCAACAACTGCTCGACGTCCAGCGGCAACGGCTGTTCCACGACGTCGAGTTCAGTCCCGACGCTCCAGATCGCGAAGACACAGACGACCACGCAGGCCCTGCCCGGCGGGACGGTCGGCTACCAGATCACGATCACCAACCCGACGACGTCCGACTACCCGAACGCCTCCTACACGGACGACCTGACAGGCGTCCTCGACGACGCGGCGTACAACAACGACGCCAACGCCACGGCGGGGACGGCGAGTTACACCTCGCCCAAGCTGACCTGGTCCGGTGACGTCCCGGCGGGCCAGACGGTCACCCTCACCTACAGCGTGACGGTGAACACCGTCGACACCGGGGACGGCAAGCTCGCCAACACGGTCGTCTCGAACGTCCCCGGCTCCAACTGCGCGGCGGGCTCGACCAGTCCGGTCTGCACGACCGGCGGGGGCAACAACGGCCTGATCCCGCACCTGAAGATCGTGAAGACGGTGAACAACGGCAACCCGCTCCCGGGCGACCTGCTCACCTACACGGTCACGGTGACCAACGACAGCCAGGCCGCCTACCCGAACGCGACCTTCACCGACCAGATGACCCAGGGCACGGGCCTGGTCAACCGGCAGTCGGTCAGCCCGCCCACGGCCTCGTCGGGCACGATCACTGCCCAGCCCGGCTTCACCTTCACCTGGACCGGCGACATGGCGGCGGGCGCCACGGCGACGATCACCTACACCTACATGGCCAACGCGGTCCCCGGCTCCGGTAACCGGCAGATCGTCAACCAGATCACCAACGCCAGCGCGAACACGACCTGTTACGGCAACACCTCCACCCCCGGCTACCCGACCGGCTGTGGCGCGACGGTCGTAGCCCCGCGCTACAACTTCGGCGAAGCCCCCAACTCCTACGGCACGACGATCACCGCGAACGGCGCCTACCACGTCATCGTCCCCGGCCTCAGCCTCGGCAACGGTCCCCAGGCCGACATGAACGGCTCCCCCAACGGGTCGCGTCTGAACCAGGACAGCGGCCGTGGACCGAGGTCCATCCCGGTGGCGTACGCGTCCGGCACGGGCTTCAGCACACAGGTGGACCTGGCCAACACCACAGGCGCGACAACCCTGTTGGCCGCCTGGCTGGACTACGACTTCGACGGCGCCTTCGAGCCCGGTGAGCGCATCATCCGCACGATCGGCGCCAACGCGACGACGGCCAGCCTGAGTTGGCCGGACGCGGACTTCGCCAAGGCCGGTCTGACGTACATGCGCCTGCGCCTGTACGGCGAGCAGGTCCCGCCGGGCGCCGATCCCCAACTCCCCTCCGGTGAAACGACCCGAACCCTGGTGAAGGTCGGCGGCAAGCTCCGCACGGTCCCCTTCCAGAAGGCCGCCCTCCCGACCGACCCGAAGCCCACCGGCTACGGCGGCGCGGGCCAGGTCGAGGACTTCAAGATCCCGGTTCTCCAGGGCAAGTTGGACGTGAAGATCACGTCCAGCAACCCGAACCCGCAACCCGGCGACAGGGTGACGTACACGATCACGGTGTGCAGCCCGACCGGCGCCCCGTACACGGGAGCGACAGCCACCGCGAACCTCTCCCAGGTCCTGAAGTACGCGACCTACAACAACGACGCCCGAGCCACCACCGGCAGCGTCAACTACACGGGTGGCAAAGTCAGTTGGAAGGGTACCGCCCCCGGCGGCTGCGCCCACCCCGCGAAGATCACCTTCACGGTCACCTACAAGTCCGCGCCCCCCTCCGGAACCAAGGTCGACGTCCCGGTCACCGCAGGCCCCTCGGGCTCCAACTGCCCGCCCGGCACGAAGAACCCCGACTGCAACGCGACCGTCGAACCCCGCCCGACCCCGGGCAAACCCCTCCCGGCCACCGGCACCGATCTCACCCCCCTCTGGCTGGCCCTCGCAGGCTGCGCGCTGGCCGCCGGAACCCTCCTGCTGGGCGTGTCCCGCAGACGCCGCAGGGGCTGAGGGGACGTCCGGGCGAAGGCGAGTCCGGCGTGGGTGTGGCGCGAGCCGCCCTCCGCCGGACGGCTGCCGATCATGCCGTTGTGCGTGCAGCAACTGGTCCGGGACGAAACTGAAGGGGCGCGCTCACGACGATCGGCGCCCGGCGGCGCGTACCGAAGGGCCTCTGCTCGGTCCGCCGAGAAACGCCTCCGGTACTTGTCCGCAGGTACCAAGGTCCCCGTTCTCGTCCACAACGCGAGCTGTAATGCCGCCGAGGCGCGACGCCTGCACGCCAAACGGGCACGCGTTCCGGAAGCATGTCGTGGAACAGGGCGGGTTCCCGGGGGGCCAGACCGGTGAGCAGTCTGCCGACATGATCCAGGACGTCGTTCTCGATGGAGAGCGGCGGGTCGAAAGGAAGGCCCTTCATGCAGGTAGAGGATCGCGGCGCAGAGATCATTGTGACGATGCCCAGGGAGGAATTCTTCCTCGTCGTTTCGCTGATGAGTGAAGCACTCGAAACCGGAGATGAGCGAGACTTCCGGACCCGCGTGGGCGCGACGATGGAAGAGGTGGATGCTCTTTTGCGGAGCCTGCCCGAGCTTCGGTTCGGAAGCGGGTGACTTCCTTGGCGCAGGCGTAGAAGTTGATGGGCACTCACCGGCACGCTGTATGCGACAACAGAGCGGAGACCCAAGTGACCTCGTTCAAGCCGGCAGCTCGCCAGCTCGTCGCCCCGGTCCTCCTGGGCTGCCTGACCGCGACGGCGCTCCTGTACGCGGGCCTCGCCGCCTCCGGCGATCCGATGGGTGCCGGTGAGCTGGGCCAGATGCTCCTGGCGGCGACGGCGGCCTGCGCGGTCGTCGTGTCCACGGCCAAGGGGTACGGCGTGAGCCTGACCGAAGAGGCCCTCGTCGTCGGTGGCCGCCACCGCCCGATCCCTCGCGCGGACATCCACCGCCTGGAGGTGCAGCGCAGCTTGGGCGTCAGCCGCATCGCCGTGTACACCGCGGACGGCCGCCGCACGATGCTGCGTGCCCCGATGTCCTTTCTGGACCGGGAGTTCGAGCACAAGGCCGGGGTCATCACCGCATGGTGGCAAGGCGGCAGCCAGGGCAGGGTAGGGGCCCCTGGGCGTCAGCCGACGGCACACCGGACCGACGTCCGATGATCCGGAAGCAACGGCACAGGGGGCGAGCACACCCCGCGTGCGGGGCACCACCTTCGTTCAACGGCTCAGTGCCGCCAGCTCCTTGGCCGCCTCGGTCAGGTCCTTGGCCGTGTCGATGGCCCGCCAGTACGCGCCCTGCGGCAGCGGGAAGCCGGCGAGTCTCAGTTCGCGTGCGAGCTGGGGGAACGTACTGCGTTCGTGGTCTCCCCGTTCCGGGAGGAGCCCGGCGAACTCGGGGGAGAAGACGTACACGCCCGCGTTGATCTCGAAGGTCGACGGCGGGGATTCTATGAAGTCGGTGACGTGGCCGAAGCCGTCGGTCTGGACGGCGCCCCAGGGGATGCGGGGGCGGGCGAGGGCGATGGTGGCGACGGCGTCGCGTTCCGTGTGGAAGTCGGCCATCTCGCGCAGCGAGAAGCGGGTCCAGATGTCGCCGTTGGTGGCGTACCAGGGCCGGTCGGGGTGCGGCAGCCGGGCCGCGGCGTACTTGAGGCCGCCCCCGCGTCCGAGCGGCTCGGTCTCGACGACCGTCGTGACGGAGACCGGCAGGTCGGTGTCGTCCAGCCACTTCTGGAGGACGTCCGCGAGGTGCCCGCAGGAGACGACGACGTCGGTCACCCCCTCGTCCGCGAGCCAGTTCAGCTGGTGTCCGATGATCGGCGTCCCCGTACCCGGGATCTCGACCATCGGCTTGGGCCGGTCATCGGTGTAGGGGCGCAGCCGTGAGCCCTGGCCCCCGGCGAGGATGACGGCTTGCGTGGGCCGCGACGCGGCGTGCGGGTCGGTCATGACCGCACTGTACGAGACGGGGGTGAAGGGGGTCCCACGCAGGGAGCGGCCCCGGGGTTCGCCGTGAACCCCGGGGCCGCTCGGACGGCGTACGTACCGGTCGGGTCAGCCCGTGTGCGCGGCGAGGACGCCGGACGCGAAGGAGGTGTCGCAGACGGGGCGGGAGAAGGACTGGGCGCGGCTGGGGCCGTACGCGCGGACGGCGGCGCGGCCCAGCGCGCGGGCGATGGACGCGCAGTGCTTCGCGAGCGCCGGTTTGCCGTTGACCGCCTGCTGGAGGTGGGTCAGGGCGATGCCGGGGTCCTTCTGCTGGAGCTCCGTGAGGAGCTGGTCGCGCAGGACGTCCTGGGGGGCGCGGGCGGCGCCGCCGTGGCCGGTGCGGGGCGCGGAGACGTCGGACGCGGTCAGCACCGAGTCCGACGGGTTCCCGGTCCAGTTGACCCGGGTCACCGCGAGGGTCCCGGAGAGCACCATGACGACGGGCAGGACAAAGGCGAGGGAGCGACCGATCCGGCGGGCGGGACCCCTGCCGCCGCGTCGCGTCCGCGTGGTGGTGTGCTCCACGGAGCGCTTCGAGTGCTTCACGCTGGTGATGGTAGCGCCCAGTAATGATTTGGAGACATTTAGTCACTCGGATGGGGGACGTTGCGGTGGCGTTTTTTGGGTAGGGGGTTGACGCTCACGTCCGAAAGGTCTGGAGTGTCGGGGTTTTTCGGAAGTGCTTTCGGGGTACGCGAAAGGGCCCCGCAGCCTCCCGGCCGCGGGGCCCTTCCTCACGACTCGCGTCAGTCCGACAGGCGCGCGCCCGTCGAGGTGGAGAAGACGTGGGTCTCGCCCGCGCGCGGGACGACGGAGAGGGTGGAGCCCTTCTCCGGGACGTCACGGCCGCTGACGCGGACGACGAGGTCCTTGGAGTCCTCGCCGACCTTGGCGGTGCCGTAGACGTACGCGTCGGCGCCGAGCTCCTCGACCACGTTGACCGTGACCGCGAGGCCCTTGCCGGTCTCGGTGGTGACGTCGAAGTGCTCCGGGCGGACACCGACGGTGACCGTCTTGTCCGTCGTACCGGCGAGCGCGTCGCGCTGGACCGGGACGACCGAGGCGCCGAACTTCACGCCGCCGTCCGCGATCGGGACCTCGACGAGGTTCATCGCCGGGGAGCCGATGAAGCCGGCGACGAAGAGGTTCGCCGGGCGGTCGTACATGTTGCGCGGGGTGTCGACCTGCTGGAGCAGACCGTCCTTGAGGACCGCGACACGGTCGCCCATCGTCATGGCCTCGACCTGGTCGTGGGTGACGTAGACGGTCGTGATGCCCAGGCGGCGCTGGAGGGACGCGATCTGCGTACGCGTCGAGACACGGAGCTTGGCGTCGAGGTTCGACAGCGGCTCGTCCATGAGGAAGACCTGCGGCTCACGGACGATCGCGCGGCCCATCGCGACACGCTGGCGCTGACCGCCGGAGAGCGCCTTCGGCTTGCGGTCCAGGTACTCCGTGAGGTCGAGGATCTTCGCGGCCTCCTCGACCTTCGCGCGGATCTCCGCCTTCGGGACGCCGGCGATCTTCAGGGCGAAGCCCATGTTGTCGGCGACCGACATGTGCGGGTACAGCGCGTAGTTCTGGAACACCATGGCGATGTCCCGGTCCTTGGGCGGCAGGTGCGTGACGTCGCGGTCACCGATGCGGATGGCTCCGCCGTTCACGTCCTCAAGACCCGCGAGCATGCGCAGGGAGGTCGACTTTCCACAGCCCGAGGGGCCGACGAGGACCAGGAACTCCCCGTCCTCGATGTGGATGTCGAGCCCGTCGACGGCGGGCTTCTCGGAGCCCGGGTAGATCCGGGTCGCCTTGTCGAAAGACACAGTGGCCATGGTGCTAGGCCCCCTTCTACCGGCAGGAACGTGCCGGACGATCCGTTGTAGGAAGGTGGTGGTGTAGTCCACGGGTGGACTGCCTCAGGACGCTACCTCGCGTTTTCCGGTATGTCAGTACCTGGAGGACTGTGAACTTCGCGGAAATTTTCGACGGGGCGCCATGAGCGCTTGGGTACACTGCACACGTCTCGTACGCGGTCGCGTACGTCACGCCTCCTTAGCTCAGCTGGCCAGAGCAACGCACTTGTAATGCGTAGGTCGTCGGTTCGAATCCGACAGGGGGCTCCGCCAAGAACCCCAGGTCAAGTATCTGACCTGGGGTTTTCTCCATCCGTACGCCATCCTGTACATCGTGAAGACGATGAGTGTGACCGATCTGCGTGCGAGCCTCGCCGATGCCTTTGACGCGGTCGAGAACGACGCCGAGGGGCTGGTGATCACCCGTGCCGGCCGTGAGCCGATGGTGGTCGTCTCACTCGCCGAGTACGAGGCGTTGAAGGAGACCGACTACCTGCTGAGGTCACCCGCGATGGCGGAGCGGCTGCGCAGGTCGATCGAGCAGGATCGGGCGGGCCGGGGCACGGTCCGCGAGCTGGTGGACCCCGATGACTCGTCCGGGCGGGGTGTGGCGTGAAGGTGCTGTTCCTTGGCGGCGGCTGCTGAAGCGGGTCAACCAGCTCATCGCCGACATCGATCGAGGCGGCCCATGAGGTGATCGGGAAACCCGGACCATTGCGGAACGACTCGCCGGCTACTGGTCGCGACGCATCAACGTCATTCACGTTGTGGCATGTCGCTTCCCCTACGAGAGGTGAGGCGCGACGCGGGCCAGGCAAGCGAGGGCGGCCGCCGCCCAGGTGGTCATGAGGGCGGCTGTGAAGAGGGGTGCCCCGTGGTGGCAGGGGCAGGCGCAGAGAAGGTGGCGGACGCCCGGTACGCCGCTGTCGCGGGGCTCGGCGTCCCGGCAGTGGGGGTGTTCGCCGAGGACGCAGCGAGGGGAGCGGTACTCCGGGTCGGGGTCCTGGGGGTTCACCGGGGTCCGTTCTTCCCCCGCGCGTCCAGGTAGGCGTCCCAGAGGCGCTGTCCCGTCGCGCACCGGCTGGTCCCCGCGCAACTTCCGCACGCGCGGGAGTGGTTGAACCAGCGGCGGTACGAGCGCACGGCGGGGTCGCGGAACCTGAGCAGTCTCATCGGGGGCCTCCGGAGGGCGGGGGAACGAGGGTCAGGGAAACCGGGGTGAGTTTCAGCGTCGCGACCACACACTTGCCGCGTCCGGTGGTCCGGAAGCCGAGGCAGCCGCCGTACTCGGCGGTGACGGCCTCGACGATGTCCAGTCCCCGGCCGCACTCGGCGTCGGCGGGGGCGGTCCGCCGGACGGGCCGGCCGGGGTTCTCGTCGTACACCTCGATCGCGAACTCCTCGCCGGTCCACGCGAACCGGACCTCCACTCGGGCGGTGCCGGGCGCGTGTCGCGTCGCGTTCGTCACCAGTTCGGAGACGACGAGTACGGCGGCGTCCGTCAGTTCGGAGGAGTCCTCCCCGGCGGTCAGGGCTGGCTGTTCTGCTGGGCCAGTTGCGGCAGTTGGTCGAGCTGTCGGAGCCTCCGAACGTGATGTTGCAGGTACTACCTTTTTCCGCAGGGGCATACCGGGGAGGGCCGTTCCCCTTTCTGATCTACCGCTTCCCGAAGCCCTCTGCCATGGAAGTGGTCACATTGGAAAACCACATGGGCCTGAGCTACTTGGAGACGCCGGGTGGCATCAAGTACTACGGGGACGCCTTCGACCGCCTCTGCACCATGGCGCTCGGTCCCCTCCCGTCCCAGTCCCTGATCCGGGACTTGGCGGGACAGCTCGACTCTTAGAGAAAGATGGCATATGCGCGCAAACAGGTTGGAATGGTTCAAGAGCAGCTACAGCTCTCAGGACGGTGGCTGCGTAGAAGCCCGGTTCCAGACCGACGGCGTCGCCTGCCGCGACTCGAAGGACATCCAGCGCCCCGCACTGCACTTCGCAGCAGCGCGGTGGCAGGCGTTCGTCAACGATGTGAAGGCCGGACGGTAACGACGTTTGGGGTCCCCTACCTCTGAGGTAGGGGACCCCATCGTCGTACCGCAGGAAAGCCCTACCCCAGCAGCCCGCCCACCAGGTTCTCGTTCCCGCCCGACGACTCGCCCCCGTCGGACCCGCTCGACGAACTCCCCCCGGACGACGGTCCGGACGACGTCGTGCTCGGGGCCTCTTGGGCCGGGGGAGTGTCCTTCGCCGGAGTGTCGTCCGAGGACGAACCCTGCGTCTGGCTGGGCGTGTTGGACGTATCCCGGGTGGACGTCGGCTCGTCCTGGCGGGTCTCCGTGGGCGGCGTCGAGGTCGCGCCCTCGGTGGTGGGCGAGGCGGACGCCTCCCCGCTCGGCTTGGAGCCGTCCTTGCCCTTGCCGGAGGCGCTCGGGAGGGGGGAGCCCGGCAGTTCGTTGCGGGGCGCCTCGCCGGGGCCGGGGACGACCACGCGGTCGGCGTCGCGGACGGCCGCGCCGAGGAGGGAGCCGAAGAGGAGGGTCAGGCCGACGACGATGGCCGTGACCAGCGCGCCCCGGCGCAGCGTGTAGCGGCGCAGCTGCCACAGGGGAGCCCGGGGTCCGAGGCGGCGCCAGGCCGCGGAGGCGAGGCGCCCGTCGACCGAGTACACCGGTGCCCCCGCGATGATCAGCGGCGACCAGGCGGCGAGGTTGATGATGTCGGGGGTGTCGTAGACGGGGACGGTCTTCCAGCTCACCGTCACGATCAGCGCGGCCGACAGCAGCGCGCCCGCGACCGCCGCGACCCGCTGCCAGCAGCCCAGGATCGTCAGGACGCCGACGACGACCTGGAGGAAGGCGATGACGAGGCCCGAGCCGACCGGGTGGTGCAGCGCGAACTGGCGCAGTGGCTCGGCCACTTCCCACGGGTGCAGGGTGTTCAGCCACTTCACCATCGAGCCCCGCTTGCCGCCGTCGAAGTAGACGGGGTCGCAGAGCTTGCCCATCCCCGCGTACACCGCGAGGAAGCCGAGGAAGATCCGCAGCGGGAGCAGGACGACGCCGAGGTTCAGGCGGCGGCCCGGGTAGTAGGCGTGCCGCGCCGGATCGCCGGGGGCCCGCTCGCGCGGCGGGTCGTACCCGTCGAACGGCGGGGGCGCGTACGCCGGTTCGTCGTAGACGCTGTCCACGGCCGGCATATGGGGCAACAGGCGGTTGTCGCGCGTGCGTTGGGCGCCGACGAGGGGGGTCTCCATCGTCCGCTCGACGAGGTTCTCGACCTCGACGCGGGGGATGACCTGAGTGGCGCCCGCGTCGGCGGGCTGCTGCTCGGCGTGGCCCACGCTGCCGGCCCGGACCGCCTGGAGGAGGCGGTGCGCCCCGGTGTCGTCCGGCGCGGAGTGCCCGCTCCAGACGACGGGGCGGCGCCGCGCCGGGGCGCCCGCGGGCACCTCGGTAGCGCTCAAGTGCCGTGCGATGCTGGGGGATTGGCTCCGTCGCGCCGACGCGCCCAACTGCACGCGGAAGGAGGCGTGCGTGACGATGACCTGTGCCGGATCGCTCGGCACCTTCACCATGCTCAGTGCGGGACCGTCGTCGAGTCCTGAGGCGAATCCCGACTGGCGGTCCCCCGCGGGTGTACGGGGTGTTCTGGTGTCCACACTCATCTAACCGAGTGACTTGTGTTTAGGACACTGCTTTGACTCGCCGGATGTGTCCGGACCCCGTCAAACCCCAGAACTACCCCGTACGGATGACACCGCCTACGCCCGTCGGCGTGCCGCCTCGTACAGCACGATCCCGGCGGCCACCCCGGCGTTGAGCGACTCGGCCCCACCCGGCATCGGGATCCGCACCCGGAAATCGCAGGTTTCGCCCACCAGCCGCGACAGCCCCTTGCCCTCGCTGCCCACGACGATGACCACCGGGCCGTCGAGGGCGGCCAGCGAACCGACCTCCGCCTCGCCGTCCGCCGCGAGGCCGACGACCGTGACGCCGGCCTTCTTGTACGCCTCCAGCGCCCGCGTCAGGTTCGTCGCCCGCGCGACCGGCGTGCGGGCGGCGGTGCCCGCCGAGGTCTTCCAGGCGCCCGCCGTCATGCCGGCCGCCCGGCGCTCGGGGACGACCACGCCGTGGCCGCCGAACGCGGAGACCGAGCGGACGACCGCGCCGAGGTTGCGGGGGTCGGTGACGCCGTCGAGGGCGACGATCAGGGGGTCCTCGCCGGCGTCGTACGCGGCGGCGGCCAGGTCCTCCGGGTGCGCGTACTCGTACGGCGGGACCTGGAGGACGAGGCCCTGGTGGTTCAGGCCGTTCGTCATGCGGTCCAGCTCGGGGCGGGGCGCCTCCATGAGGTTGATGCCGCCCCGGTCGGCCGCGAGCTGGAGCGCCTCGCGGACCCGCTCGTCGTTGTCGATGAACTGCTGGACGTACAGGGTCGACGCGGGCACGCCCTCGCGCAGCGCCTCCACGACCGGGTTGCGGCCGACGACCATCTCGGACGTCCCCTTGCCGCCGCGCCCCTTCGGCGTCGCCGGACGCCCCTGCGCGCGGCGGGTTTGCGCGGCGGCAATGCGGTTCTTCTTGTGCCCCTTGCGCATCTCGGCGGGCGGGGTCGGACCCTTGCCCTCCAGACCCCGGCGCCGCTGGCCGCCACTGCCGACCTGCGCGCCCTTCTTGCCGGACATGCGGCGGTTGTTGGCTGCCATGACCTACCAGTCCTTAAAAGGTTCCACTGCTCAAACAGCAGTACGTCTCATGAAGTGTGCCGCCCGGAAGCCCGGACGGCACAATCGATCTTCGCAAAAGCGGAAGCCGGCTACCGCGGCCCCAGCGTCCAGCGCGGCCCCTGCGGGCTGTCCTCGATCACCAGACCCGCCTGCCCCAGCTGGTCGCGGATCGCGTCCGCCGTTCCCCAGTCCTTCCGCGCCCGCGCCGATTCCCGCTGGTCCAGGACCAGGCGTACGAGGCTGTCGACCACGCCGTGCAGGTCGTCACCCCGGTCCGACTCGCCCGCCCAGTGCGGGTCGAGGGGGTCGAGGCCCAGGATGCCCAGCATCGCCCGGACCTCCGCGAGGCGGGCGACCGCGCCCTCCTTGTCGTCGGCGGCGAGCGCGCTGTTGCCCTGGCGGACGGTGGTGTGGACGATCGCGAGGGCCTGCGGGACGCCGAAGTCGTCGTCCATGGCCTCGGCGAAGGCCGGGGGGACCTCGGCGGCGGGCTCGACGACACCCCCCGCCTTCTCGACGACCCGCTGCACGAACCCCTCGATCCGCGCGAACGCGGACTCGGCCTCGCGCAGCGACTCCTCGCTGTACTCGATCATCGAGCGGTAGTGGGGCGTACCCAGGTAGTACCTGAGGACGATCGGCCGCCACTGCTTGACCATCTCGGCGACGAGGACGCTGTTGCCCAGCGACTTCGACATCTTCTCGCCGCTCATGGTGACCCAGGCGTTGTGCATCCAGTACGTCGCGAAGTCGTCGCCGGCCGCCTTGGACTGGGCGATCTCGTTCTCGTGGTGCGGGAAGATCAGGTCCAGGCCGCCGCCGTGGATGTCGAACGCCGGGCCCAGGTACTTGCGGACCATCGCCGAGCACTCCAGGTGCCAGCCGGGCCGGCCCCGCCCCCACGGCGTCTCCCAGTCCGGCTCGCCCGGCTTGGTCGCCTTCCACAGCGCGAAGTCGCGGGGGTCGCGCTTGCCGGTGATGCCCTCGTCCGGCTGCCGCATCTCGTCGAGGTCCTGCCGGGACAGCTCCAGGTACGACGGCCAGGAGCGGACGTCGAAGTACACGCTGCCGTCGGACTCGTATGCGTGCCCCCGCTCGATGAGCGCGCGCATCATCTCGACCATCTCGGTGACATGGCCGGTCGCGCGGGGCTCGTACGTCGGGGGGAGGCAGCCGAGCGCCTGGTAGCCGTCGTTGAACGCGCGCTCGTTCTCGTACCCGATGGACCACCAGGGGCGGCCCTGTTCACCGGCCTTGTTGATGATCTTGTCGTCGATGTCCGTGACATTCCGGACGAACGTCACGTCGTACCCGCGGTGCGTGAACCACCTGCGGATGATGTCGAAGTTGAGGTTCGACCGGACGTGCCCGATGTGCGGGGCCGCCTGCACGGTGGCGCCACAGAGGTAGATCGAGACACAGCCCGGCGTGAGCGGGGAGAAGTCACGGATCTGCCGGGCGCTGGTGTCGTACAGGCGAATAGTCACGGGTCCAAGGGTAGTGGGAGAAGGGGGCCGAAAAACACCGGCATTGTTCAGGGGTTCCGTACGACGAGCGCCGTCGCGATCGCCATCAGACCCTCGTCCCGGCCGGGGAATCCGAGGCCGTCCGTCGTCGCTCCCGACACCGACACCGGCGCCCCGACCGCGTCCGACAGGATCTTCTGGGCCTCGTCGCGCCGCTTGCCGATCTTCGGGCGGGGGCCGACGACCTGTACGGCGACGTTCCCGATCACGAAGCCCGCCTCGCGGACGATCCGGGCCGCCTCCGTCAACAGCGTGACGCCGGATGCACCCGACCATTCCGGGCGGCCGGTGCCGAAGTGCCGGCCGAGGTCGCCGAGGCCCGCCGCCGAGAAGAGGGCGTTGCAGGCGGCGTGGGCGACGACGTCCGCGTCGGAGTGGCCCGCGAGGCCGGTGCCCTCCCATTTGAGGCCGGCGCACCAGAGTTCGCGGCCCTCCTCGAAGGCGTGGATGTCGGTGCCGATGCCGACCTGGGGCAGGACGAACTCAGAAGCCATCGTTGGCCCTCCTGCGCGCCAGGACCGCTTCCGCGAGGACCAGGTCCAGCGGGCGCGTCACCTTGAACGCCTCCTCGTGCCCGGGGACGACGACGACCGTCCCCCCGAGCTGCTCGATCATGCTCGCGTCGTCCGTGACGTCCTCGGTGACGGTCTCGTGCGCGTGGACGAGGACCTTGCGGTCGAAGCCCTGGGGCGTCTGGACGGCCCGCAGGCGCGCGCGGACGGGGGTGGCGACGACGGGTTCGGGGGCGTCCGGCGTCGGCTCGACCTCCTTGACCGTGTCGGCGAGCGGCACGGCGGGCACGACGGCGACGGCGCCCTCGCGGACCGCCTCGACGACCGAGTCGACCGTGTCGACGGGGACGAGGGGCCGGGCCGCGTCGTGGACGAGGACGATGTCGTACCCGTCGGGCAGCGCGTCCAGGCCGAGTTTCACGGACTCCTGGCGGGACTCGCCGCCCGGGACGACGACGAAGTCGGTCCGCTCGGGCAGGGCGTGCGCGTCCAGGAGGGAGCGGACCTCGGCGGCGCCGTCCGGGGGCGCCACCACGACGACCAGGGAGACCGCGCGGGACGCGGCGAGCGCGCGGACCGCGTGGATGAGCATCGGCGTGCCGTTCAGCGCGCGCAGCGCCTTGGGGGCGCCGGGGCCGAGCCGGACGCCGCGGCCGGCGGCCGGAATCACCGCGGCGGTGCGGACGGCCGCCCTGGGGGAGTGTGATTCGTCAGACATGGTTCCTGTCAGGTTTGTGTGCTCGACCTACGTGGGTATGGCCTGGGAGGAGTGCCGGGTACCCCACCTCGACCTGCCCCTTCCGTGACGCGCGGGTCGGGAGCGGGAGCCCGGGACTTCGACAGGTACTCGGGGTTCCTTCGGGGACCCCGGGCTCGGGCGGTGAGGGTACGAACATGCCGCAGCGCCCGGCGACGGGAAATACGTCATCGGGCACCGCGGCATTGTCAGATGCAGAGAAACAGCTCGGCTCAGGAAGCGAGTACCTCGTCGAGCAGGGCCTCGGCCTTGTCCTCGTTGGTGTTCTCCGCGAGAGCCAGCTCGCTCACCAGGATCTGGCGTGCCTTGGCGAGCATGCGCTTCTCACCGGCGGAGAGTCCGCGCTCGCGCTCACGACGCCACAGGTCACGGACGACTTCCGCGACCTTGATGACATCGCCGGAGGCGAGCTTCTCCAGATTTGCCTTGTAACGACGCGACCAGTTCGTGGGCTCCTCGGCGTACGGCGCGCGCAGCACCTCGAAGACCCGGTCCAGCCCGTCCTGACCGACCACATCACGTACGCCGACGAACTCCGCATTGTCCGCTGGCACACGTACCGTCAGGTCACCCTGGGCGACCTTCAGCACCAAGTAGGTCTTGTCCACGCCTTTGATCTGGCGAGTTTCGATGGCCTCGATCAGCGCGGCCCCGTGATGGGGATAGACCACGGTGTCGCCAACCTTGAACGTCATGTGACAGGTACCCCTTCCGTGGCTATCCAGGGTAACACGGAAACGACGGTTCCTGAATGGCGTTTTCGCAGGTCAGGGCATATCTCGGGGCTTGACAACAGCAACAGGAACGTGCTGGGGAAGGCGTCCGCGAGCGGGTATTCGCAGGTGGGAGCGGCTCTCCGTGGGGGGTGAAACGCGTACGTTACACGCTTCCGGAACCGCGTCAAGGCGGTTGAACGTCCCGATATGTCCTCTTCCTGGTGTGCGACTTCCGCTACTCCGTTCGGCGCCGGGTGGCCGGTCTTCGTCGTTTCCGGAATTGATCATCGAACATCGCCGTCCGCCCGGGTGATCGAATTCCGGGATCCGCCGCATTCGGAGTTCGGAAATCCGGGCCGGGGGTGCGCGGGGGTTATGTGAATGCGCGGGGTACGGGAAGTGGCCAATGTGACTCACGGGTAGGGAGGGGCGGGCGGGGAGGGTGTGACCGGTGGGTCTGTCGGGGCGTCGGGTGCCGCTAGGGGCGGGTCGGGTGCGGGTCGTTGTGAACGGGTCGATACGCTGAGGGCGCTGACTGACCCTTAGGGCGGCTTTATGGAGAGTCCGCCCCTGTCGTTCCAAGGAGATGCCGCCGCCGTGAGCAGCAGCCTTCGACGCGGCGCCCTCGCCGCTTCCGCCCTCGCGTTCTCGATCGCCACGCTCGCAGGATGCGGCGCGGGGAACGACAGCCAGACGCTGGAGATCAAGCCGGACAACGCGGCTGCCACCGTCGGCGTGATCAAGATCCAGAACGCGGTCGTCATCACCCAGCCCGAGCGGGGTGCCGAGGGCCCGGCCGCCGTCGCCGCGACCGTCTTCAACACCGGCAAGGACGACCAGACGCTGACCGGCATCACCGTGGACGGCACCAGCGCCTCCGCCGTGCTGACGCCGGGCAAGACCGACACCAAGAGCAAGAAGGGCAGCCTGGTCGTCCCGGCCGGCGGCTCGATCGTGATCGGCGGCGCGGACAACGCGTCCGCCGTCCTGGACAACCCGGGTGACACCGTCCAGAACGGCAACGCCCAGAAGATCACCTTCACGTTCAGCGAGACGGGTGACGTCAGCCTCCAGGCGTTCGTCGTCCCCGCCACGAGCTACTTCAGCTCCTGGGGCCCGACGTCCGTCCCGAACCCCTCCTCCTCCGCGAGCGCCTCCGTCGGCCCCTCGGAGTCCCCGTCGCCGGAGTCCTCCGGCAGCTCGGAGTCCGCGGAGTCCTCGGCGTCCCCCGAGGCCGGTCACTGACCGACCCCGCACACGCCTGAGGGCGGCACCCCCGACCGGGAGTGCCGCCCTCAGCGTCGTAGCGAGGCGCTTTACGGCTCGAACACCCTTCCCGGCGCACCCCTCGCACCGCTGCGCGGGCTTCGGGGTGCTGCGCCGGACTCCGTCCGTCGGCTCCAGCCGGGCTGGTCTACGGCTCGAACTTGTAGCCGAGGCCGCGGACCGTCACCAGGTAGCGCGGTGCACCCGGGTCCGGCTCGATCTTGGCGCGCAGGCGCTTGACGTGGACGTCGAGGGTTTTCGTGTCGCCCACGTAGTCGGCGCCCCAGACCCGGTCGATGAGCTGCATGCGGGTGAGGACGCGGCCCGCGTTACGCAGGAGCATCTCCAGGAGGTCGAACTCCTTCAGGGGGAGGTCGACCTTGGAGCCGGAGACCGTGACGACGTGGCGGTCCACGTCCATGCGGACCGGGCCCGCTTCGAGGGCGGCCGGGGTGACCTCCTCCGGTTCGCCCCGGCGGCGCAGGACCGCGCGGATGCGGGCGACGAGCTCGCGGGAGGAGAAGGGCTTGGTGACGTAGTCGTCGGCCCCTATTTCGAGGCCGACGACCTTGTCGATCTCGCTGTCCTTGGCGGTGACCATGATCACCGGGACGTTGGAGCGGCCGCGCAGCTGGCGGCAGACCTCCGTGCCGGGCAGGCCCGGCAGCATCAGGTCGAGCAGGACGAGGTCGGCGCCGTTGCGCTCGAACTCGTCGAGACCGTCGGGGCCCGTGGCCGCCACGGCGACCTCGAAGCCCTCTTTGCGAAGCATGTACGACAGGGCGTCCGAGAAGGACTCTTCGTCCTCGACGACGAGCACACGGGTCACGGAAGGACCTCCGGGGCGGGAAGCGGTTCGTAAGGTGATGCAGAGGGTGCGGCCCTGTCCTCGTCGGCCTCGTCGCCGTCCAGGTCGGGGTGCTGGTGCGCCCGGTCACGGGCCGAGCCCGCCTCCGGCAGTCGCAGGGTGAACGTGGAGCCCTGTCCCTCGGAGCTCCACACCGTGACCTCCCCGCCGTGCGAGGCGGCCACGTGCTTGACGATCGCCAGGCCCAGGCCCGTACCCCCGGTCTGGCGGGAGCGGGCCGGGTCGACGCGGTAGAAGCGCTCGAAGACGCGCTCCTTGTCCTTCTCGGAGATGCCGATGCCCTGGTCGGTGACGGCTATCTCGATCAGGTCGCCCCCGGGCGCGGTCACCCGGCGGGCTGCTATCCCCACGCGGGTGCGGGCGGGGGAGTAGTTGACGGCGTTCTCGACGAGGTTGCCGAGCGCCGCGGCGAGCTGGCCGCGGTTCCCCCATACGTGGAGGTCGGCGGTGCCGCCCGCGGCCATCGTGATCTGTTTCGTGCCCGCCTGGTGGCGGCAGCGGTCGACGGCCTCGGCGACGAGTTCGTCGACCCGGACCGGCTCGGAGTCCTCCAGCGGGTCGTCGTTCTGCACCCGGGAGAGGTCGATGAGCTCCTGCACGAGGTTGGTCAGGCGGGTCGCCTCGATCTGCATGCGGCCCGCGAAGCGGGTGACCGCCTCCGGGTCGTCCGAGGCGTCCATGACGGCCTCGGAGAGCAGGGAGAGCGCGCCCACCGGGGTCTTCAGCTCATGGCTGACGTTCGCCACGAAGTCCCGGCGCACCGCCTCGATCCTGCGGGCCTCGGTGAGGTCCTCGACCAGGAGCAGCACCAGCCGGGAGCCGAGCGGGGCGACCCGGGCGGAGACCGCGAGGGCCTCGCCCCGGCCGGTCCCGCGCCGCGGGAGGTCCAGCTCGACCTGGCGTATCTCGCCGTCGCGGCGGGTGTCGCGGGCCATCAGGAGCATCGGCTCCACGGCCAGCTTCCCGCCCCGGACCAGACCCAGCGCGTACGCCGCGGAACTCGCCTTCACGACCGCGTCCGCCTCGTCCAGCACGACGGCCGATGAGCGCAGGACCGACAGGACCGTGTCGACACCCGGGGGGAGGACCGGGTCCGTGTGCAGGGAGGTGCGGGTGGGGCGCTTCTGGTCGCGCTCGCTCCAGCGGAACGCCAGCATGGCGATGACGCCGGTGAGTACCCCGGCGATCGCTGCCGCTGCGGCGACCGCCGCGTTCACGTCCATGTCTCCAGGTTAGGCACGGGGTGCGACATCGCCACAGCCGTCGAGGGGTGACCTTCGAGACTCGTCGCCCAGAGTTCACCTTGGCGCTGGTAGTGGTTCATTTGGGATGCCGGAAACCGACGCGTGCGGGGCCGAACGTGGGACCGTAGGGGCCGGAAACCGCTGTAGGAGAGGGAACGCAGATGCGTGACGCGTACCACGAGGAACTTGATTCGATCGGCGACGGTCTGGTGGAGATGGCCCGGCTGGTCGGCTCGGCCATCGGGCGCGCGACCACCGCGATCCTCGATGCCGACCTGAACCTCGCCGAGAACGTCATCGAGGGCGACAAGAAGGTCGACGAGCTGCACCACGACCTGGAGGCGAAGGCGATAGCGCTGCTCGCCCGCCAGCAGCCCGTCGCCACCGACCTGCGGATCGTCGTGACGTCCCTGCGGATGTCCGCCGACCTGGAGCGCTCCGGCGACCTCGCCCAGCACGTCGCCAAGCTCGCCCGGCTGCGCTTCCCCGAGCGGGCCGTGCCGCGCGACCTGCACGCGACCGTCCTGGAGATGGGCCAGCTCGCCCAGCGCCTGATGGCCAAGTCCGCCGAGTGCATCATCACCAAGGACGTCGACCTCGCGCTCCAGCTGGAGGCGGACGACGACGCGATGGACCTGCTGCACCGCACGCTGTTCCAGCACCTGATCGACGACCGCTGGAAGCACGGCATCGAGACCGCCGTCGACGTCACCCTGCTGGGCCGCTACTACGAGCGGTTCGCCGACCACGCGGTCGCCGTCGCCAAGCGCGTCGTCTTCCTCGTCACCGGCGAGCACGCGGACGAGATCCAGCAGGACCTGCCGCCGGAGATCCAGGGATAGGGCCAGGGCCGAAAGCTTCCGTGCGCCGCTGATGCGCCCTTCACGCCGGGTCGCGGTTCGGTTGCCATGGGTGTATCTGCGTCGAGGAGGGACCCATGGCCGAATCCCCCAGCACGTCGCCCGACCCCACCCGGGAAACGCCGACCGAACAGCCCGCCCAGGTCAGGAACCTGTTGCTGATAGGTGCCTGTGGATGCGGGTCGGGGTGTGGGTGCGGGTGCCAGTCGGGCGCCCCGTGTCAGTGCGGTTGAACGGTTGAGGGGTCCGGTGCGAACCGGACCCCTCGGTCGTCTCAGTGGACCAGGAACGCCACCCCGGCGAACGTGGCCACGAACGAGACCAGGAACAGGAACACCTGGGGCGTGGTCGCGTTCTGCATCGGCTCGCCCGCGTCGCGCAGCCGGAACTGGCGCCTGAACCACGGGTGGTAGACCGCCCGCAGGATCGTCAGGCTCAGGCTGATCAGGGTGTAGAAGAACAGCGCCTGCCGGCCGTCGAGGCTGCCGAACCGCGCCTGCGCCCACAGGAACAGCGCCATGGCGCCGGGTACGGCGACGACGATGATCCGGTGGGCCGGCTTGCGCGGGTCGGCCAGGCTCAGGCACGCGAGCCCGAGGGCCGCGCCCGAGACGAGGGCGAGGACCCACCAGCCGGTCGTGGACATGCCTTGCGTCAGCATGGGGTGATCCTCAACATGGGGTGATCCTCGCCCTCTCGTACCGGGATTACCAGGTCAGCAGACCGACGACCGTGGTCGTGACGTCACCGGCCACGCTGACGATCTTGCCGCCGACGGTGTCGGCGAGCTTCACGGCGTCGTCCGCGTAGTTGAGGCCGACCCGGGACAGCGCGCCGCCCACGCCGAGGGTGACCAGACCGAGGCCGAACAGGCCGAACGCGGACTGGAACTGCTTGCTCTGCCAGTTCCAGTCGTTGCCCGCGAGCGCGAGGAACGCGCTGACGCCCTGCACGACCACCGAGGCGATGCCGACGCCGATGGCGATCGGGGCCAGCGGCGGGAAGAACAGCGAGGCGACGCCCAGGGCGACCGCGCCGCCGCCGAGGATCGTCGAGTAGTGGCCGACGACGGTCGACCACTCGCTCGCGCTGCCGACGTTCTCCGGCCAGATCCCCCAGTCGACGTACCAGGGCTTGTCGCTGTCGGCGGTCTGCGAGGGGTTGGAGCCGTCGGCCTCGTGGCCGCGGGCCTTGTCGGCCGCGTCCATCGCGCGCTGCTTGGCCTCGGCGGCGACCTTCGCGGTGTAGATCCGCTGCGCGTCGGACGCGGCGGCGGCAGCGGCGGCGGCGTCCTTGCCGGCCTGGACGGCGGAGGCGCGGGCCGAGGTCGCGGACGCCTGCGCGGAGGCGGCCGAGGCGACGGCCTGGGAGGCGGAGGCGGCGGCGCGGCGCGCGGAGTAGTTCGCCGTGCGGGCGGCCGTACGGGCCACGGCCGCCGCCTGCTGGGCGGTGGCCGCGGACTTCGCGGCGTCGGCGGCCGACTTGTCCGCCGCGTCCGCGTTGGCCTTGGCCTCGGCGGCCGAGTTCTTCGCGTCGGCGGCGTACCCGTCGGCCTTGTTCTTCCACGCGGTCGCCTCGGCGGCGGCCTGGCGGGCCTCGGCGGCGGCCTGGGAGGCGCGGGCGGCGTCCTCCTGGGCCTTCGCGGCGACCTTCGCGGCGTGCGCGATGGCCGCGCGGATCGCCGAGATGTGCGCGACGGCGTCCTGGTCGAGGCGGGTCACGTCGTACTGGTCGTGGGCGACGAAGTTCCGCCGCATCCGGGCGGGGCCCTCCAGGACGATCTGCGCGGCGGACTTCATGTACTGGCCGCCGTTGTTGAGCAGCCGGAAGATCTCGGCCCGGTCGTCCTCCTTGATCGCCTCGGCGTGCTCGATCTGGAGGAAGCGGTGCAGGGCGACCGCGCCGCCGTCGTCCAGCGCGGCCTGGGCCTTCGCCTTGACGGCGTCCCCCGGGTTCGCGGCGAGGACGTTGAAGACCAGCACCCGGTTGTCGGTCTTGGCCGCCTCGACGGCGCCGGTCGTCAGGAAGGTGCGTACGGCGTCGGCGGCGGGGGAGGCGAGGGTGTCGGCCGCCGCCTGGGCGACGGAGATCCGGGAGATCTCGGCGACGGTGACGACGGTCTCGCGGTCGTCCTGGCCCTCGGCGAGGGCGCGGTCGGCGGAGAGCCAGTTCAGGACGTCGTACTCGGTGCCCGACAGGGCGTACTCGGCGGCCTGGCGGGTCCAGGAGCCGGGGTTGTCCAGCAGGAGCAGGGCGGCGCGGCGGCCCTTGTCGACGGCCGTGGCGGTGTCACCGGCGGCGACGGCGGCCTCGGCGGCGGTGACCAGGTCCTTGATGTCGGACGAGGTGCGGTCGGCCTGGGTGCGCTCGCGGTTCGCCTTGGCGAGGTCGGCGGTCTCCTCCTGGGCGGCGAGGCGGGCGAGTTCGACGCCGATCGCGGTGTCGGCCTCGATGCGCGCGGTCTCGGCTGCGCGGGCGGCCTTCTCGACCTCCTGCGCCTCCTTGACCGCGTTGGTGGCGGTGTTGGCGGCCTCGACGGCGGCGTTCGCGTACTCCGTGGAGCGCTTGGCGTACTCGACGGCCTCACCGGCGTGAGCTGCGGCCTCGTCCGCCGCTGCCGCCGCCTTCTCGGCGTGCGCGGCGGCGGAGTTGGCGGCGTCGCGGGCCACGGCGGCAGCGGCTGCGGCCCGGCCCGCGAGGGTGGAGGCGGTGTTGGCGGCGGCGGTGGCGCGCGCGGCGGCGGCGTTCGCCTCGGCGGCGGCCGCGCGGGCGCGGGCGGCCTGCGCCTGCGCGACGCCGGACGACGCCGCGGCAGCGGCTGCCGCGTTGGCCGCGGCGGCGGCGTTGTTCGCGGCCGACTTCGCGGCGGCGCCCGCCGTGTCGCAGGCGGCGGCAGCGGCGCGTGCCTGGTCGGCGGCCTTCGCGGCCGTCCGCGCCTTGCTCGCCGCGTTGCGGGCGCCCTCGGCGGCCGAGCGCGCGGCCGACGCCTTCGAGGCGTCCTTCGACGCGGCGATCGCCGCCCCGTACGCCTTGGACGCGGCGCTGCCCGCTGCGGCGGCGGCCGAGGCGGCGGCCTGCGCGGCCATCGTGGCCCGGCTGGAGGCGGCCTGCGCGACCCGGGACGCCGAGATGGCGGTGGTCGCGGCGGCGGCCGCGCCCTTCGCGGCGGACGCGGCGGCGTTGGCGGCCCGCGCGGACTTCGCGACGTCGTCCTTCGCGGCGGCGGCCTCGTCGGCGGCCTTCAGCGCGGCGGCCTTCGCCTTCTCGGCCGCGTCCTTCGCCTTGTCGGACGCGGCGACCGCCTGCTCGGTCTGCAACTGGGCCCGCTTGCCCTCGCGTTCGACGATCGCGACGAGCTGGTCGATCGTCGCCGCCTCCTCGTCGCGGGCGCGCGCGATGTACTGGCCGGAGACCAGGAACTGGCGGATCGCCGCCGGGGAGCCGTCGTCCAGGGCGCGCTGCGCGTAGGTGGCGACCTGCGGGGACGCGCCGGCGAGGAGCTTGAAGACGGCCGACCGCTCGTCCTCGGCCTGCGCCGTGAACTGACCCTCGTTCAGGAAGGTGTGCAGCGCCTTGTCGTTGGCCGCGTCGATGGCCTTCGTACCGGCCCGCTGCACGGCCGTGCCGCTGTTGTTCATGACGGTGAGCACCGAGGCGCGCAGGTCCGAGCTGACGGCCGCGGTGTAACCGCCGTCCAGGAAGGCCGAGACCGCGTCATCCCCCGCCGACAACGCCGTGTTGACCAAGTTCTGGACCGACCGGCCCGCGTACGGGAGACCCGCCAGCACGCCCATGCGGTTGTCCTCCGCCCGGCGGGCGGGGAGGTCGGTGGTGAGGAACGCCGTGACCGCGGCCGGGGTGCCGAGCAGCGCCGTCGTGGCGGCCTCGCGGACACTGCGCCCGCCGGTCTTGTACGCCCACACGGCCCGGCCGCGCTCGGTGTCCGGGAGCCCGCTCTCGGCGGGGTCCTCGGCCGCCGCCGCGGGGGTCGCGGTGAGCGTGAGGATCGAGGGCAGCGCCGGTACGGCGGCCACGCCGGCGACGGCGGTGAGAATCCGGCGTCTGCTCCACAAAGAAGAGGAGGGAGGCAAAAGGAATCATCCTTCCGGTGTTTTTTAGTTTTCCGGGCACAGGTAAAGCACGCCCCATCGCCGGAAGTCAATGCCGGATTCGGATATCGGACACGTATTGCCCCTTGTTTGCCGAACTTGCACAAACGGACCTTCACATTTCTTTGAGCGTGCCGTACGTCACACCCGCCGCTCTGGACAGGTCTCACGCGGCGGGTCTTGGATGACATCCGCTGTGCGTGTGAGTTCTTGCGGGGAGGACTCTGTCACCGGTCATGTCCTCCTCCGGAATCTGCGTGCACCCGGAAACCAAACATGAGGACATTAATGAAGTTGCAAAGAACCAGCTGGCGCATCGTGGGCGCCGCCATGGCGGCGGGGGCTGTGGCGTGGCTCGCGATCGGCGCGTCGGAGTCGACCGCCGGAACCGGATCTGTGGCGTCCGTCGCGGACGAATCGCCCGGGTACGCGGTCGAGAAGTACGCCTATCCGCAGGCGGACAAGATCCTCGCGGAGAAGAACATCGTCCTGAAGCGCGGCGACGGCCACATCACCCTCGCCGACTGCGTCACCGACACCGGCCAGCTGGAGGTCTGGGCCCACGACAAGGCGGACAAGATCTGCTTCGACGTCAAGGGCACGTCCGGCTGGCTGACGCTGGAGATCCCCGCCGTGTACGGGATCCGCGGCAACGACTACGAGACCCAGGTCGACATGACCGTCGGCACGGAGGAGAAGTCCTTCGACGTCGCGAAGAACACCTGGACGGCGGTCGGGGCGAGCGCCGACGAACAGGGCCGGGACCACATGCTCGTGGAGATCAGGAGCACGAAGTGAGCACCTTCGCCCGCTGACCGCTCCCCGCTGCTCCTGATCTGAGGAAAACCCACGCCATGACACGACCCAGACCCCTCCCCCTGCGCCTGTCCGCGCTCGCGGCGGCCCTCGTCGCCGGCCCCGTCGCGGTGTGCGCGGCGGCTCCCGCGTCCGCCGTCACCGGCACCCCCGCGACCGGCACCACCTACGCCTACACCGCCCAGCTCGTCGTCGGCGACTACGCCCGCGGCTGCTCCGGCGTCCTCGTCGACACCGAGTGGCTGCTCACCGCCGCCAGTTGCTTCGCCGCCGACCCGGCGTCCTCCCTGACCGTCCCCGCCGGCAAGCCCGCGCAGAAGACGGTCGCCACCATCGGCCGCACCGACCTCTCCGGCACCGACGGCGCCGTGCGCGAGGTCGTCGAGATCGTGCCGCGCACGGACCGGGACGTCGTCCTGGCCCGGCTGAACAAGCCCGTCGCCGGGGTGACACCGGCCGTCGTCTCGGCGACCGCGCCCGCCGCCGGTGAGCAGCTCACCTTCGCCGGGTACGGGCGGACCAAGACCGAGTGGGTGCCGCTGAAGCTGCACACCGGGGCGCTGACGGTCGACGCCGCCTCGGCCGGCAGCGCCACGGTCACCGGTGTCTCCGGTGCCGCCGCCTGCCAGGGCGACACCGGCGGGCCCGTCGTCCGGGGCGGCCAGCTCGTCGGGCTCAACAGCCGCTCCTTCCAGGGCGGTTGCTACGGCATCGACGCCGCCGAGACCCGTACCGGGGGTGTCGTCGCGCGCGTCGACGACATCGCCGCCTGGGTGACCTCGACCGTCGGCGCCCCGCGCGTCACCGACTTCAACTGCGACGGCGTCGAGGACATCGCGATCGCCGACCCCACCGCCACCATCGGCGGCGACGCGGGCGCCGGCTCCGTACGGATCGTGTACGGCGGCGGCAAGGGCAACGCCGAGATCCACCAGGACCTCGACTGGGTCAACGGCGGGGCCGAGGCGGGCGACAACTTCGGGGAAGCCATCGCCACCGTCGACTACAACGCCGACGGGTGCACCGACCTCGTCGTCGGCACGCCCGGGGAAGCCCTCGGGGACGCCTCCGACGCGGGCATGACCGACCTCCTCTACGGCGCCCCCGGCGGGCTCGGCACCGGCGCCCTCAAGGACTCCAACTACCAGCAGGGCGCGGGCACCGGGTCCATCGCCGCGTCCGGGCCCGAGGCCGGGGACCGGATGGGGGCGGCCGTCGCCGCGGCCGTCACCAACGCCGGTGAGCCGTACATCGTCATCGGTGTGCCCGGTGAGGCGCTCGCCGGGGCCGCCAAGGCCGGTGAGGTGTTCTACCTCCAGGGCTCCACCAACGTCTCCGTCCACCAGGACAGCCTCGGCGTGCCGGGTGCCATCGAGGCGAACGACGCCTTCGGTACGACCATCGCCGCCGGCTCCAACCACTTCGCCGTCGCCGCGCCGAACGAGACCATCGGCACCGACGCGAACGCCGGCAACCTCGCCGTCTTCAACCCCAACGTCCTCAACGCCGAGAAGCGGCCCACCCCGCTCTTCGGGCTCGACCAGGACCTCGACACGGTCGGGGGCGGCGCCGAGCCGGGTGACCTCTTCGGGAAGTCCCTCGCGATCGTGTCGTACCGGCCGTCCGGCGCGGCCTCGGCCACCGACTCCATCCTCGCCGTCGGCTCACCCGGCGAGGACCTCGACGTCAACGGCACGTCCAGCGTCGACACGGGCGGGGTGCTGACCTTCCGGATCACCCCGGCGGGCACCTACACCCAGCTCAACGGCTACTCCTCCGGCACCGGCGACGACGACGTCTCCGGCACCTCCGAGTCCGGCGACCTCTTCGGCTCGACGCTGGCCGCCGTGAACACGGCCCCGCGCGCGGTGAGCACGGCGGCGACCCTGAAGCTGGCGGTCGGCGTCCCGGGCGAGGCGATCGGTACGACCGCCAAGGCGGGCGCCGTCCAGACGTTCTCGCTGCTCGGCACCCCGGGCGCGAACGACCGCTGGCTGGAGGTGGGCGACGGCGACGGCATCCCCGGCACCCCCGGCGCCAACCAGCAGCTCGGCTCCAGCCTCTGGTACACGGGCACGAACCTGTACGTCGGCCTCCCCTACGGCCCGTCCACCTACGGCACCCTCTACTCCCTCCCCCTCTCCAACGTCACCGCGGGCGGCACGGTCGCCCCGGCGACGGTCTACCAGCCGGGCGCGGGCGGCCTGGCGGCGACGGGGGACCGCTTCGGGCAGTCGGCGCGATGAAGTAGCCGCTGCTGCAAGGCAGTTCATTACGGCGCCCCCGCCCGGCTTCGGCTGGGCGGGGGCGTTCAGCAGTCGTACCGATACGCGTACGGCCACCCGGGGCACTCCCTGCACACGAACAGGTACACCCCGCCGCAGTCCCCCATGTCCATGTCCAGGTCACCGTCCCCGGTGACGCTCAGCAGATGGTCCATCCGGTGCCCGCGCTCACAACTCGGCCACCGCGCGGGCTGGTTCCACGCGGGATAGCCGCCGACCTTGGTCTGGAGGGCGCAGGCGACGTCGGTGTAGTACACGCCGAACTGCTTCTCGACCTCCTCGATACGGGGGTACACGACTGGCTTGGCGTCCTTGGGCATGTCGTAATTCGGGTACTCCACCACGGGAGTCGGGGTCACGGTGCAGGGCTCGGGCGTGAACTCCTCGTCGTACTCCCCCTTTTGAGGCGCCGGAGCATCGAGCAGCAGCTCGCCCGCGAGGATCTCCGCCGAGTTCCGCCAGTACAGGCGGGGCAGCACGGCGGATTCCGGGTCGTCGGCGTGGAACAGCGTGCACCAGACGAGTTGCAGGACATCCGCGCCGTCCGGGAACGCCAGCTCGGGTACGTCGGAGGCGAACAGCTGGAGCACGGGGACCATCGGCACCGCTTCGAAGGGATTGCGTTCGTCGTCCGGCGGGATGCCGTGGCCCCGCTCCGCGCAGTACGGCCACGGCTCCCCGGCAGGCCACAGCAGCGGACCCCCGGCGGAACTCTCCCGTACGCCCGGTTCCCCGGCCGTCGGCAGCAGTACGGTCGTGCGCAGCGCGAGCGGCGCGAGGTCGGGGATCAGTTCGGCTATGTCCATGGGGCGACGGTAAGCGCCGCCACTGACAGGCCCTTACGCCCCCTGCCGGCCCGCGAGGACCGTCAGGAAGACCTCTGTCGTGGGGCGGATGTTCTGCGCGTCCATCTGGAGGGTGACCTCGACGGTCTGCTGGGTGCCCTCGGGGGAGGGGTGGGGGGTGAGGATGTCGACGCCGGGGGCCGTGATGGGTGGGAGGCCGCCGCAGACGCCGGGGGAGTCGGCGCCGGGGCCCACGTCTCCGACGGGGTACGAGTCGCGGAGGGTGTCGATGTCCGGGGCGGGGACGAGGTGGTTGGCCAGGAGCCAGGTGCGCATGACGGGGCCGGTGCTGCGGAAGCCGACGACCAGTTTCGCCGAGCCGGTGGGGGCGGAGGCGTGGGCGAGGTAGTGGACGTCGTGGGCGTCGCGGGGCAACGGCAGCCCGGTCAGGGCGAGTTCGTCGGCGAGGCGCAGGTCCGTGCCGGGGCAGGCGCGGGCGTCGTCGAAGGGGTGGCCGGGCCGGGTGAGGACGTACCAGGCGCCCCCGGCGATCAGACCGGCGACGGCGAGGGCCGCCCCGGCCGAGAGAAGCTTCCGCACGATGGTGTTCCCCCTTTCCGAACCGCACGGAATATAGCCGCCGTTCCTGTCCGTCACGGCATACGGTCGACCCAGTCGCGGCAAAGAAAGGGCCACATGGACACCGCCAAGCACCAACGCGCCCAGGATTTCGTCGAGTCGCACCGCAAGGACGGCTGCTTCCTCCTCCCCAACGCCTGGGACATCGGCAGCGCCCGCCTCCTGGAGTCCGCCGGGTTCCCGGCGGTCGCCACGACCAGCGCGGGCATCGCGTTCTCGCTGGGCAGGCCGGACCACGGCTACGGCGAGGGCCGACTCGACCGTACGACGATGCTGGCCCGGGTCGCGGAGATGGCCGCCGGGGTCGGCGTACCGCTGAGCGCGGACCTGGAGGACGGGTACGGCGCGGAGCCCGAACGCGTCGCGGAGACCGTCGAGTTGACGATCGCGGCGGGCGCGGCGGGCGGCAACATCGAGGATTTCACGGGGGATCGGGCAACTCCCCTGTACGACCTGGGACTCGGGGTCGACCGGATCCGCGCCGCCCGCGAGGTGATCGACGCGGGCGCCACCCCCTTCGCGCTGGTCGGCCGCACCGACGTCCTGCTCACCGGCGGCACCCTCGACGAGGCGGTCCGCCGGGCCAACGCCTACCTCGCGGCGGGCGCCGACTGCGCGTTCGTACCGGGCGCGGCGGACGCGGAGACGATCGGCGCGCTGGTCCGGGGCATCGACGGGCCGCTGAACGTCGTGATGGGCCTGACGGGCGGCACGCTGTCGATGGCGGACCTGCGGGAGCTGGGGGTGCGGCGGGTGACCGTCGGGGGCAGCATCGTACGGACGATGTACCGCCAACTCCTCGACGCGACGCGGGAGTTGGCCGAGCGCGGCACCTTCACCTACGCCTCGGCGCAACTCCCGCAGGACGAGATCAACGCCCTCTACGAAAGGGGTTGAGCCGCCTCGCGCTCCACCGGTGTCTCAACCGCCTTGTCCTCGGCGGGCATTCGGCGCAGCAGCCCCCAATAGCCCGCCCCCGCGACCGTACCGATCACCGCGCACATCCCCCACAGCCAGTCCGCGCCGAGCCGGTCGATGACGAGGCCGGACATGAGGGGGGCGACGAGGGCGGCGGCGGACCAGGAGAGGGTGTACATGCCCTGGTAGCGGCCACGGCCGTGCGAGGGGGAGAAGCGGACGACGAGGCCGGTCTGCGTAGGGGCGTTGACGATCTCCGCGAGGGTCCACACGCAGACCGTGAGGGCGAAGACACCGACCGAGCCGGCGAACGCGGTGAGGCCGAAGCCGTACCCGGCGAGGGCGGAGGAGATGATCAACAGCCGTACGGGGTCGCGGTGTTCGATGAAACGGGTCACCGGGATCTGGAGGACGACGATCAGGACACCGTTCACCGCGATGGCGATGCCGTAGTCGGCCGGCGAGAACCCGGCCTCGCCCATCGCCACCGGCAGCCCCACGGAGCCCTGTTGGAAGATCAGGGCGACGAGGAAGGACAGGCCGACGAGCGACATGAAACGCCGGTCGCGGACGACGGTCGCGAGGGAGACGTTCTCATCTTCCGCCGCCACCTTGGGAGTTGGCCGCGATTCCGGCAGCTTGAGGAAGACGAGGATCGCGCACACGAACGTCATGCCCGCCTCGATCAGGAACCCGGCGAGGTAACTGACCTCCGCGATCAGGCCCGCGCCCATCGAGGAGACCGCGAAACCGAGGTTGATCGCCCAGTAGTTGAGAGAAAACGCCCTCACACGGTCCTCGGGGCGCACGATGTCCGCCATCATCGCCTGCACCGCCGGCCGCGACGCGTTGCTCGCCGCGCCGACCAGGAACGCGACCCCGGCGATCGCGACCGGGTCGGTCACGAAGCCGAGCAGCGCCACCGAGAACGCCGTCGAGAGCTGCGCGATCAGCAGCGTGGGCCGGCGTCCGAGGCGGTCCGCCATCACGCCGCCCGCGAGGGAGGAGACGACGCCGCCGAGCCCGTGCAGCGACGCGACCAGGCCGGCGTACGACGCGGAGTAGCCGCGGTCGAGGGTCAGGTACAGGGCCATGAACGTCGCGACGAACGCGCCGAGGCGGTTGACCAGCGTGCTCGTCCACAGCCACCAGAACTCGCGGGGGAGGCCCGAGACGCTCTCGCGGGTGGCGCGTCTGAGGGACGCGATGGACATGGGGACCCCCGGGTGTAAGTGGTGCTGGCGGTGTTCGTACGTTACGAGAGGGGGTGTTCCGGGAGCCAGTCGATTAACAGATCCCGTCAATGCACCGTGCGGGGCCGTGGCCCAAACCCTTCGATTACGCTCATGTCCATGGCCGACGCACCGTACAAGCTGATCCTCCTCCGCCACGGCGAGAGCGAATGGAACGCGAAGAACCTGTTCACCGGCTGGGTGGACGTCAACCTCAACGAGAAGGGCGAGAAGGAGGCGGTCCGCGGCGGTGAACTCCTGACGGCCGCGGGTCTCCTGCCCGACGTGGTCCACACGTCCCTCCAGAAGCGCGCCATCCGCACCGCGCAGCTCGCCCTCGAATCCGCCGACCGCCACTGGATCCCCGTCCACCGCAGCTGGCGCCTCAACGAGCGCCACTACGGCGCGCTCCAGGGCAAGGACAAGGCGCAGACCCTCGCAGAGTTCGGCGAGGAGCAGTTCATGCTGTGGCGCCGGTCCTACGACACCCCGCCGCCGCCCCTTGAGGACGGCACGGAGTTCTCCCAGTCCGCGGACCCGCGGTACGCCGCCATCCCGCCGGAGCTCCGCCCCCGCACGGAGTGCCTGAAGGACGTCGTCGTCCGCATGCTCCCCTACTGGTACGACGGCATCGTCCCCGACCTCCTCGCGGGCCGCACGGTCCTGGTCGCCGCCCACGGCAACTCCCTGCGCGCCCTCGTCAAGCACCTCGACGGCGTCTCGGACGAGGCCATCGCCGGCCTCAACATCCCCACCGGGATCCCGCTGGCGTACGAACTGGACGCGGACTTCAAGCCCCTCACGCCGGGCGGCAAGTACCTCGACCCCGAGGCCGCTGCGGCTGCCATCGAGGCGGTCAAGAACCAGGGGAAGAAGAAGTAGGTCGCGTGATCACGCCCCCGACCTGCGCATACGGCGCGGGACGGGGGCGTTTTCGTCGTGCCGTCGTAGGTTCGCCGCCCGAAAGGCGGCCTCCACGCCGTCTCGGTACAGTCCGTCGCAGGGGATCACCTCTCGGGGCGGACTCTGGAGGCCGGGATGCTCAGCAGACTGCAGCGGCGCAAGGCGGGGCAGCTCTTCGAGCGGTTCGACCGGGACGGCAGCGGGGCGCTCACCTACGGGGACTTCTACGACGTCGCGCGGGAGACCGTCCGGCGTACGTATCCGGACCCCGGGGAACTGGAACGGCACCTGCGCACCGTGGACGCCGACCTGAAGCCGTGGTGGGACTTCATCACCCGCCTGGACCGCAACGCCGACGGCGAGGTCTCCCTGGACGAGTGGCTGCGTGGCTACGAGGACTTCGTCATGAAGGACGTCGCCGGGTTCGGCAGCGTTCTGCTCAAGATCTCCGGTACGTGGTTCGAGAACGCCGACGTCGACCATGACGGCCTGCTCACCTACGACGAGTACCTCTCCCTCTTCGCCGTTCCCGGAATCCAGACCCCTCAGGAGGCGCGGGCCGCGTTCACGCGCATGGATTCCCGGGGGACCGGTCAGGTGAGCAAGGCCCAGTACATCCTCACGGTGTACGACTTCTTCGTCGGCGACGACGCCGGTACTCCGGGCGCGGTGTTCATGGGGGACACGACGAAACCGGCCTGACCGGGTCCCGGGCGCGTCAACGGCGGGGGAATGCTCCGCCCTTCCGTGAAGTTGACCTTGCCTGCAGACACGCACCGACGAACGGGGGCCGGCAAGGTGACGCGGACAAGGCAGCTCTATCTCAGCGTGGCGGAGACGGCGGCGGAGCTGCTGGGCGCACCGGAGGTCGCCCAGCACTGGCACGAGCCCTCGGCGCTGGCGAAGCTCAGCGTCAAGGGGCTGGCGGGTCACCTGGCCGGGCAGGTCTTCTTCCTTCCCACGGTCCTGGCCGAGGCGGTCCCCGACGAGCCCGCCATCGCGCTCCACGAGTACTACGCGCGGGTCAGCTGGATCGGCTCGGACCTCGACACTCCGTTCAACCAGGGCATCCGCTCCGGCGGCGAGGAGGAGGCGGCCGACGGCCCCGCCGAACTGGCCGCGAGGGTCGCCGGGTGCGTCCAGGAACTGCGCGGCACTCTGCCCACCACGCCGCATCGCCTGGTCCGCCGGCCCACTTGGGGCCCCTGGTCCATCACCCTCGACGACTTCGTCACCAGCCGGATCCTGGAGCTCGTCATCCACTCCGACGACCTCGCCTTCAGCGCCGGGATACCGACACCGGAGTTCCCCGCCGAGGCCGTCGAGACGGTCGTGGACGTGCTGTCGCGGATCGCGTTGCGGCGGCATGGGGCGACGGATGTCCTGCGCGCGCTGAGCCGCAGCGAGCGTGCGCCGGGGTCCATCTCCGCGCTGTAGGGACGGGGTCGGCCACGAGGGCTGACGGCCGTGGTTCGGTGAGGATTTTCGCGCGTTGCTGTACGGCGATTCCGGTACGGACGAGCAGAGTGCCCAGGAGCAGGACCTCACGGCCGGTCCACCTCGTCACCGCCGTCATGCCTGGGTCCTACAGTTCCTCGCCCGGGACGGACAGGTACGTCTCACGCAGCGCGCTGAGCACCGGGTGGTCGACTGCCAGGGGTGTGCCGTCGATCGCCGACAGAGCTCGGACGCCGATCGAGGTGTTGGTGGCGAAGGCGGCCGGCATGGCCTTGGCCTCGTCGAGGGTCACGTGGGCGGTCTTGTACTCGGTGCGTTCCTGGAGCAGCGCGGTGGTCACGCCGGGGAGTACGGGGCCCTCCGGCCAGATGACGGTGCCGTTCTCGTCGATGAAGCCCACGTTCCATGTCCCGCCCTCGGTCACGCGATGGTCCGGGCCGGTGAAGAGGGCGTCGTCGAATCCTTTGAGGCGTGCTGAGCGGCGGGCGTGCAGTGCACCGAAGAGGCCGCAGTGCTTGACCTCGGGGAGGTCACGCTCGTACCGCACGCTCATCACGGTGAGCGGGGGCGGGGACAGCTCGCCTGCCGGGCGCACGGTCACCATGATCCGGGGCTCCGTGGCCTCCTCGGGGTGGCCCATGTCCACGGCCGGATCGAAGTGCGTGACGCGGACGACGCAGGGGCCGTTCCTCCCGGTCAGCGCCTTGCTGACCAGTTCGCGGACGCGGCCGGTGTCCACGGGGGTGCCGAACACGATCCTGCTGTCGCGCACGAGCCGTTCCAGATGCAGGGACAGTCCACGGATGCGGCGATCGGCGTCGACGCGCAGGGAGGTGAAGTGCCCGTACGACGTCAGGGCAAGAGGGAGCAAGTCCTCTGCCGTCGCGGGGTGTTCGTCGAGGTTCGGCATATTGCCCAGCATGGCAGCCGCGCACTTCCCTGGCGGGATGAACCAGCGAGGCCGGGTGCCCTACCCGCTGTACTCTCAAGGGTTCAGCAGGAGTACGCCCGTCCGGGCCAGGTGTGTGGTGTTTCGGCTGACCAGGGTCCAGTTGTTCGCGAGGGCCGTGGCGGCGATCAGGGCGTCGGGTGAGTCGATGGTGGTGCCGGTGGTTTTGAGGTGCTTGTGGAGGGTGAGGTAGGCGAGTGCTTCCTTCTCCCCGACGGGGGTGATGCGGCCGCGATACTCGTGGCGGATGCCGTCGAGTGCTTGTTGGAAGGCGGACCTGCGGACGGCGTCCGGGGTTGCCGCGACGCCTGCTTCGATGTCCGCGATGGTGATGACGCTGAGGTGGAGGGCGGGGGACGGGGCCGAGCGCGCCCAGGCGACCACTGCGGGGGCGGGCCTCGGGCGGGTGGTGAGTTCGGTGACGACGTTCGTGTCGAGCAGGTAGATCACTCGCCGTCCGCCGCGTCGTCGTAGGAGCGTCGGCCGAATTCCAGGCCCTCGAAGGGGGTCGTGAGCAGTCGGTCCAGGAAGCCGTCGTTTCCTAGGGTCGCCCAGCGGTGGAGCATGTCGGGGAGGGCGTCGAGGTCGGTGTCGGCGAGTTCGGCGTCGAAGTGGGTGACCTGTTGTGGGGGGAGGGAGTCGCGGATCTCCCGGATCGTCCGCAGTGGGTGACGGGGTTCTTCGGGCCTGTGTGGCGGTGGGCTCGGGGCGGTGCTCATGGTCAGCTCCTTCGCGTCGCGGCCCGGGGGCTGGTCCCGTGTCCAGGGTAGGACGGGGGAGGTGCGCGAGGGGTGGGTCAGGTCAGGAAGTGGTCGAATTCGCCGGCCTTCGCGCCTGCGAGGAAGGCGGCGAGTTTGGCGGGGGTGGTGGTGATGATCTCGGTGGGGTTGTCGCTCTCGCGCATCAGGATGTGGCCGTCGTGGTGGGCGACCTCGACGCAGGCTTCCCCTCCGTCTCCGGAGAACGACGACTTCTGCCACTGGATGGATGCGCTCATGCTGGTGCGTCTCACAGTTCTCGTGCGATGTGGTGGATGAGCTGCCGTGACTCCTCCGGGCTGAGCGATTCGCGCTCGGCGAGGTCGAGCAGCTTCGCGTACCTCTTGAGGTCCGCCTCCGAGTCCAGGTAGCGGCCTCCGAACGGGCTGTCGATCTGGACTGTATCCAACTGCGGAACGACCCCGTACGCGTATACGACAGGCTGCGTGACCTCGATGAACTCCTCGCACGTGAACGGGATGACGCGCACGGTGACCGAGGGTCTGTGCGACGCCTCCACGAGGTGTTCGAGCTGTTCCCGGACCACCTTTCGGCCGCCGTACCGCATGCGGAGTGCGGCCTCGTGGATGATCGTCGGGAACGGCGGCGGATCGTCCAGGTCGAGGATCGCGGCACGCTTGAGCCGGTGTTCGACGCGCGTCTCGATCTCGTCGGCGGGTCGTTTCGCCAGGGACGCGGAGAACAGTGCGCGAGCGTAGTTCTCGGTCTGGAGCAGGCCGGGGAGGGTGATGGTCTGCAACGTACGCAGCTTGGTCGAGTGGTGTTCCAGCTCCGCGATGTCCAGGAAACCCGGGGCAAGAATGCCTCGGTAGTCGTCCCACCAGAACTGCCCCCGGTGCTCGCGCGCGATGGCGCAGAGGGCCTCGATCAGCAGTTCGTCGTCACACTCGTAGAAGGACGCCAACCGTCGGATCCGCTCCTCGCTGACCCCGATGCGCCCCGCTTCCAGGTGACTGATCTTCGCCTGGTCAACGGAGAGCATCCCAGCGGCTTCCCGTGAGGCCCGGCCTGCCTTTTCGCGTAGTTTCCGCAGCTCGGCGCCAAGGCGTGCCTGACGCACGGTCGGGTTGTCCCTGGGTGGCATGAGTCCCTTCCCCTTTGCCTGATCTGCGTGTGTCGCTCACGCTCCCATGGTTCCACCCTGGTGCGTCAACCTTTGGTGAAGGATTGCCACGTGGCATAACTGCCCCCTACGGTTCTCCTCACGCAACGGACACCCGCGTTGGGAGACCCCACCATGTCCTCGTCCTCCACCCCCCTGACCGTCCGCCTCATCGTCGCCAACGGCACCCTCGCCGCCGCCCTCCTCCGCGACCAGCTCGCCTCTCTGCTCCGGACGACCGGCCACGAGACCCTCGTAGACGCGGCACGCCTGTGCATGAGCGAGGTCGTTACCAACGTGTACCGGCACACCAGGACGCGGCTCGTGTACGTCAGAGCGGCGGTGACCGAGAAGAGCGTCACCGTGTTCGTGCGGGACGACCTGCCGTGTGCGCTGGCGATGCCCGAGGTGGTGGACTTCTGTGAGGGCGGGAGGGGGCTGTTCCTGCTCGACAGCCTCACCGACTCGTGGGGGACGCGGATCTACGGGGCGCCGGCGCCGACGGGGAAGGACGTGTGGTTCCAGCTCGTGGAGGGCGGCCGAGGGGGTTGCTGAACCGGCGCAGGGGCCCACGCAACGCCGACGGCCGATCCGCCGTCTGGCAGGGGGAACAGCCATCCCCCTGAAACGGAGTACCCGGTGCTCATAGGACTCCTGACCGCCGTCGTGGCGTCGATCTGTTACGGCACGGGCTCCGTGCTGCAAGCCGTCGGCTCGCGCAAGGCGGCCCGGCGGGCGGCGGCTGAGGCGGGGCAGGTCACCGCGCACGGTGGGCCCAGTCTGTCGTCGACCGCGAAGGCCGCGATGACCTGGGAGTTCATCGTCGGGACGGTGCTGGATTTCGTCGGGTTCGGGCTCGGGGCGCTGGCCGCCAGGCTGCTGCCGCTGTTCCTCTCCCAGACGGTCATCAGCGCGAACCTCGTCATCACGGCCGTCCTGAGCGTCAAGCTGCTCGGCATCCGGCTGAGCCGGGCGGAGTGGACGTCGATCGCGGTCGTCTGCTCGGCGCTGGTGCTGCTCGCGACCGCGGCGGGCCCGGAGGGCAGCGGGCACACGCCGATCGCCACGCACTGGTGGCTCCTCGCGATCTCCGTGCTGCTGATGGTGGGCGGTACGGTCCTGGTCCGGCTGCTCGGCGCCCGCGCCGCGATCCTCGCGGGCCTGCTCTCCGGGCTCGGCTTCGGCGCGCTCGGGGTGGGCGTGCGGGTGCTGAACGGGATCGACCCGTTCGACCTGGGCGCGCTGCTCGGCGACCCCGCCCTGTACGCCATCCTCGTCGCCGGGATCGGCGGCATGTACCTGCACACGGTCGCGCTCCAGATCGGCTCGGTGAACGGGGCGACGGCGGCACTGGTCGTCGGCGAGACCGTCCTCCCCGGCATGATCGGCGTCTGGTGGCTGGGCGACGCGTCCCGCCCCGGCTTCGCCTGGCTCGCGGTGATCGGCTTCGTGCTGGCGGTGTCGGGGGCGGTGGCTGTGGCGTGGTTCGGGACGGAGGAGGGGGCGGCCGCGGACGACGCCGTCGGGCGGGAGCCGGAGCTTGCGGGGGAGCGGGGCTAGCGGGTTCGGGGTACGTGCTGCGAACCGGCCTGCAACACCAAGGACTCCTCGAACCCGCCGCCGGGCGGGTCAGAAGTTCGTCGAGCCGGTGAAGGTCTGCCCGAAGCTCCAGTTGGCCGGGACCACGCTCGGGAACGTGAGGGTGACGCCGTCGATGGTCTGCACCCTGAAGCTGAGGGACTGGCCGTTGAGGTAGCTGAGGCTCTGAAAGTTCGCGCCCCAGTTGCGGGACATCGACATCCAGTTCGTTCCGCTGCCCTTGACCCACATGGCCTGTACCGCGCCGGCGCCGCCGACATTGTGGACCAGTACGAGATTGAAGTAGCTGCGCCCGTTGATGGTGAACCGGACTCCGCCGTTCACCACGGCGGGCACTGCCTGGTAGTACATCGGCACGCTACGGCTACTGGTGTTGGCGATCTGCTCGTAGGCCGGCTGGGCGAGGTCGAAGTGGGAGAACAGGGCCGGACTGCCGTTCAGAAGGGGCGGGGCAAGGTTGGTGACCCGCACCGTGACCGATGTGCCCGGCTTGCACGCCTGCGGGGCGGCGGTCTGCTCGTCGCAGACGACTTTGTAAGCCCTGCCGCAGGCCAGCCCGTCATTGAACAGGTCGGCACTGACCGCCGCGGTGTTCGTACCGAAGCCCGTGTCGTACAGGTTCCCGTAGCCGCAGGCGCCGCCCATGGTGCCCGAGGCGTCGGCGCCGCCGTAGAAACCGGCGGTCCCTCTCAGCAGGGGACCGTCGGCGGCACGTGTCCCCGGTTCGGCAGCCGAGGCAGTGAAGGCCGTGCCGGCCAGCAGCGAAACAGCGGCCAAGAACCCGAACCCGCGCAACGCCCGCACTGACATACCTGTCTCCCTCTGATGCGCTGTCATCTGGGCCGCCGCGAGCACGACCCCGCTAATCAAGGAGATTTGGCCATATAGCGGCGTGTTTGCTGTTGATTCCCTCGGGCCCGGTGTGTCGATGCGTGACGTGGTCGATCAGTTAATCGGGTGACCGTGAAGATCGGCGGACGTAGCTTCTGGGCCCATGGACTGGCACACATGGCACGACGCGTACGACAACCCCGACTCCTACCTCGCCCACCGGCTCACGTTGGTGAAGGACCGCATCCGCGAGGCCCTGGACGCCGCCCCGGAAGGCGAGTTGAGGGTGGTGAGTCTCTGCGCGGGACAGGGACGGGACCTGATCGAGGTACTGGCGGAACATCCTCGGAACCGGGACGTGACGGCCCGGCTCGTCGAACTCGACCCGCGCAACACCGAGTTCGCCCGGAAGCTGGCCGCGGAGGCGGGTCTCGACCGGGTCGAGGTCGTCACCGGGGACGCGTCCCTCACCGACCACTACGCCGACTTCGCGCCCGCCGACATCGTCGTGGTCTGCGGGGTTCTCGGGAACGTCGTCCGCGCCGACATGGAACGCATCGTCGAGTACTGCACGTCACTCTGCCGGCCGGGCGGCACGCTGGTGTGGACCCGTACACGGCACTTCGACACGCCGCTTCAACAGTGGCTGGAGGAGCGGGAGTTCGAGCCGATGTGGGTGTCCGGGCCGGAGGTCGAGCACGGGGTGGGAGCGCATCGGTACGGGGGAGCCTCCCGCCAACTCCCGCCCGGCGTCAGCATGTTCGACTTCATCGGGTACGACGTGCTGGACGCACGGGAGTTGTGAGCGGGGTGACCGTTCGGATCAGTCGGCGGACGGCTCCAGGAAGTAAGCGGGAACGCCGCCGGGCGGCGGAGTTCGCGGCGATGGGGATCGACTACCCGTACACGTACGACGGTGCTCCGTAACGGCAGTTGAGGACGTCAGCTGGGTTTCGTCAGGTGGCTGAACGCGTCGAGGTTCCGCGTCGACTCCCCCCGCGACACCCGCCACGCGTACTCCTTGCGGATCGCGGAGGCGAAACCCAGTTCCAGGAGGACGTTGAAGGCGCCGTCGGCCGCTTCGAGGGTCTGGCCCAGGAGGCGGTCGATCTCGGCCGGGGTGACGGTGGACAGGGGGAGGCGGGCGGTGACGTAGATGTCCCCCAGCCCGTCGACCGCGTAACTCACGCCGTACAGCTTGAGGTTGCGTTCGAGGAGCCAGCGGTGGACGGCCGGTTCGTTCTCGTCGGGGTGGCGGATCACGAACGCGTTCAGTGAGAGGGAGTGGCGGCCGAGGCGCAGCGAGACCGCGGTCTTCAGCTTGCGGGTGCCGGGGAGTTCGGCGACGTACGTGCCGGGCTCGGGGGACTCCCAGGAGACGCCCGCCTCCTGGAGGGCCGTTTCGAGGACCTGGTGCGCGTCAGACATGGTGCGAGCGTACGTGCTGGACGGCGGCGGTGTAGACGTCGGCGGTGGCCGCCGCCGCTGTGTCCCAGCCGAAGCGCTGAGCGTGGCCGGCGGCGGCGTGGCCCATGCGGGTGGCCAACTCCGGTGCGTCGGCGAAGCGTTCGAGGACGCGGGCGTAGCGGGCGGGGTCGTGGCCGTCGACGAGGAAGCCGGTCTCGCCGTCGCGGACGGCGACGGGCAGCCCGCCGACGGAGGCCGCCAGGATCGGCGTACCCGCCGCCTGCGCCTCTATCGCGACGAGGCCGAAGGACTCGCTGTACGAGGGGACGACCAGGACGGACGCCGCACGGAACCAGTCCGCCAACTGGGCCTGGCCGACCGGGGGCCGGAAGCGGACGACGTCCGCGATGCCCAGGCGGGCGGCGAGTTTCTGGAGGCCCTCCGGCTTCGCGAGGCCGCTGCCGCTGGGGCCGCCGACGATCGGCACGACGATCCGCGTGCGCAACTCGGGGCGGGCGTCGAGGAGTTCGGCTACGGCCTTGAGGAGGATGTCCGGCGCCTTCAGGGGCTGGATGCGCCCGGCGAAGAGGGGGATCAGGGCGTCCGGGGGGAGGCCGAGGCGTGCCCGGGCCGCCGCTCGGCCGTCGCCCGGCGTGAAGCGGTCGAGGTTGACGCCGGGGTGGACGACGGCGACCTTCGTCGGGTCGGCGTGGTAGTGGTGCACCAACTCGGCCGCTTCCTCGGCGGTGTTGGCGATCAGCCGGTCGGCGGCCTCGACGATCTGGGTCTCGCCGATGACACGTGCCGCCGGTTCGGGGGTGTCGCCGTCGGCGAGGTTCGCGTTCTTGACCTTCGCCATCGTGTGCATGGCGTGGACGAGGGGGGCGCCCCAGCGCTGGGCGGCCAGCCAGCCGACATGACCTGAGAGCCAGTAGTGGGAGTGGACGAGGTCGTAGTACCCCGGCCGGTGGCCCGCCCACGCCTGCATCACTCCGTGCGTGAAGGCGCAGAGCTGGGCGGGGAGGTCCTCCTTGTTCAGCCCCTCGTAGGGGCCGGCGTCTACGTGCCGTACTAGTACCCCGGGGGCGAGGTCCACCGTAGGAGGTAGCCCTCCGGTAGTAGCCCTCGTGAAGATCTCGACCTCGATGTTGATCGCCGCGAGGCGCTGCGCCAGCTCGACGATGTAGACGTTCATCCCGCCGGCGTCTCCGGTGCCGGGCTGGTGCAAGGGCGACGTGTGCACGGAGAGCATCGCGACTCGGCGCGGCCTGCGGTGCGGAAGCCGCAGCCGCGAGGTCGTGGCCGGGGAGCGACGCCCGAGCCGGCTGACGTACTGGCTCACGTGGCGTTTCCTCCTTGCTGGCGGTGCTGCGGGCATGACGCGGAGAGGGTGGTGCGCCCTCCAAGGGGGGCAACAGCGGAGGGGGCGAGACGAATTCCCTTGTCGGAGACTTTTCCGAATCATTACCTTTACGGCTCAACCGTGCGGGAGGCCGACGGCAACGGCCACTCGGGCCGTGCGCCTACCCTCGTACCCATGACCCCCCGTCCCGTCGGAACCGTCACGCGCGGGACCACCAATCCGAACCGGCTGCGGCGTATGGACCGCTGGATCGCGGATGCGCACGGCGCCGCGCTGCGGCGGGCCGAGGAGCCGGTCGCCGTCGATCTGGGGTACGGGGCCGCGCCCTGGACGGCCGTCGAGCTGCTCGCCCGGCTGCGGGAAGCGGCTCCTCGCGCGCGCGTGGTGGGCGTCGAGATCGATCCCGCGCGTGTGGCCGCCGCCGAGCCGTACGCGCGCGAGGGGCTCGTGTTCCGGCACGGGGGGTTCGAGGTGCCGGTCGAGGGGCGGCCGGTGCTGGTGCGGGCCGCGAACGTGCTGCGGCAGTACGACGAGGGGGACGTCGCGGGCGTGTGGGCGCGGGTGTGCGGGCGGCTCGCGCCTCAGGGGCTGTTCGTCGAGGGGACCTGCGACGAGATCGGGCGGCGGCACGTGTGGGTCGCGCTGGGCCCCGAGGGGCCGCGGACGGTGACGTTCGCCGCCCGGCTGGGGTCGCTGGAGCGGCCCTCCGACCTCGCCGAGCGGCTGCCCAAGGCGCTGATCCACCGGAACGTGCCCGGGGAGCCGGTGCACGCGTTCCTGCGGGACTTCGACCGCGCCTGGGCGGCCGCGGCGCCGTACGCGTCGTACGGGGCGCGGCAGCGGTGGATCAGGGCGGTACGGGATCTCGCGGGGGAGTGGCCGGTCGTGGACGGGGTACGGCGCTGGCGGCAGGGGGAAGTGACCGTGCGGTGGGGCGCGTTGGCGCCTCGTGCGGCCACCTGACACGTTCACCCGTTCGAGTGGCCCCCGGCGGGAACGCCCCCGCTGCGCCGTTCGTCACACAGACAACGGAACACAGACAACGGAGGTCCGGTGGCGGCAAGGGCGTACAAACCCTGTCGTTTTCGGTCGGGGCGTGACACGATCCACCGGGCATCCGTAAGTTACTGACGGTAAATCAGTTGGGGGAAGCGGTATGGGGACGGGGAAGCGCACCCTGGTGGCTACGGCGGTGACCGTCATCTGCGCGGTGACGGTCCTCGGGGCCCCGGTGACGGCGTTCGCGGCCCCGGACCCGGGACCCACGGTCACGGCGACCCCCGCGCCCAGCAAGGACCTCCAGGCCGTCCGCGCCCGCCTGGACGCGCTCTACCACGACGCCGCGGTCGCGACGGACGCGTACAACGCGGCGGAGGAAGCCTCCAAGGAGCAGTCCGCGACGATCGTCGCCCTGGCCAAGCGGATCGTCGACGGCCGGGAGCGGCTCGCGAAGCTCAAGGACCGCGCGGGAGCGGCGGCCCGCGCGCAGTACCGCAGCGGCGGCCTGCCGGACGAGGCGAAGCTGATCCTCAGCGAGGACCCCACCCGCTTCCTGGACGACGCGGGCCGGGTCGCCCAGGGGCAGAAGGCGACCAAGGGCCTCCTCGCGCAGCTGGAGACCGTCCAGGCGGACCTGGAGCAGTACGCGCGCGACGCCGCCGTCCAGTGGCAGAAGCTGGAGACCGCCCGCACGGCGAAGGCCGCCGCCCGGAAGCGCGTCGAGCAGCAGATCGCGGCGGCGAAGCAGCTGGAGGCCCAGCTCCAGAAGGAGGAGCTGGAGCGGCTCAAGGAGCTGGAGCGGCAGGCGGCCCAGCAGGCGCAGTCGAAGTGGCTCGGCGAGAACACGGGCGTCGTCGGCGGGAGCGCGGTGGGCGCGACCGCGCAGGGCGCGAAGGCCGTCGCGTACGCGCTGGCGCAGCGCGGGAAGCCGTACGAATGGGGGGCCGAGGGGCCGCTCTCGTACGACTGCTCGGGGCTCACCTCGCAGGCGTGGGCCGGGGCCGGGAAGGTCATACCCCGCACCTCGCAGGAGCAGTGGAAGCAGCTCCGGCACGTCGACGTGAAGGACATGCGGCCCGGCGACCTGATCGTCTACTACGCGGACGCGAGCCACATCGCGATGTACATAGGCGAGGGGCAGATGGTCCACGCGCCCCGGCCGGGGCGGACGGTGACCGTCGCGGGGGCGGGGTCGATGCCGATCCTGGGGGTCGTGCGGCCGGACGCGTGAGGGTGTGAGCGGGGTTACGTGACCCGGGGCACGCGCGCTTGATCCCAAACCCCGCGCCGACGTGACGTTCGTCATTCCCGCACCTCACCCGCACTGCCCAACTGCGGTACGGAACGCGGCATATGCCATTGACCCGAGATCAACCTGGGTGCCGTACACCATTCCGCTCCGGCGGTTTCTGCGGCTAGGGTCCCGCTCGGTGGGACGAGTCCCTCGTCACCGCCGTGCCCTCGGGGGGAGGGGAAGGAACCCTAGACATGCCCGTACCCGTACCGCGGCAGAGAGCGATCCCGGCCGTGGAGTGTGGTCAGGCGGAGACCGAGTCCCGTCCGCCGACGGCCGACGAGGTCCTTGAGACGCCGGACGCCCTCGACGCGCCCGCGTCCGACGGGGCGGCCCCCGAGACGCCGGGCGCCCCGGAATCCCCGGCACCGACCGGCACGGCACCGACACCGACCGGCACAGCCCCGGCACCGACCGGCACAGCCCCCCTCTCCACCGGCGGAGCCCACCTCACCCTCCTCCTCATCCAGGACGACCCCGCCGCCACCCCCCTCGTCCCCGACCTCCGCGACTCCGCCGGCCGCCCCATCCGGGTCCGCGCCGCGCGCAACCTCACCGAGGCCGAGCGGCTCCTCACCGACGACGTCCACTGCATCCTCCTCGACCTCGCCCTGCCCGCCCCCGGCGCCGGCGCCTGCGAGGACGGCAACGAGGACGAGCTCGCCGTCCTGCGGCACGTCCTGCGCCTCGCCCCCCGGCACGCCGTCCTCGCGCTCACCGCCTCCGGCGACGCCGACCGCGCCGCCGAGGCCGTACGCGTCGGCGCGCAGGACTACCTCTTCCGGGACGAGCTGGACGGGCGGCTGCTGAGCCGGGCGATCCGGTACGCGGTCGAGCGGAAACGTTCCGACGCGGCCGAGCGCAGGCTCGCGGAAGGGCGGCTGCGGGCCCAGGAGAACGCGCGCCTCGAACGCGGGCTGCTGCCCACGCCGCTGCTGGACGGCGCGTCCCTGCGGTTCGCGGCGAGGTACCGGCCGGGACGGTCCCGCGCGCTGCTCGGCGGTGACTTCTACGACGTCGTCCGCACCCCCGACGGGGTCGTCCACGCGATGATCGGCGACGTCTGCGGGCACGGGCCCGACGAGGCCGCGCTCGGAGTCGAACTCCGCATCGCCTGGCGGGCGTTGACGCTGGCCGGGCTGTGCGGGGACGAACTGCTGGGCACGTTGCAGGAGGTGCTGGAGCACGAGCGGGACGACGAGGAGCTGTTCGCGACGCTGTGCACCGTCGACATCGATGCCGACGGGGCGCGGGCGCGGCTGTGCCTCGCCGGGCACCCGGCGCCGCTCGTCGTGCGCGAGGGGCGGGCCGAGCTGCTGCCGTACACCGAGAACGGGCCCGCGATCGGGATGCTGCCGTGGACGAGCTGGCCCCGGATGGAGGTCGAACTCGGTTCCGCGTGGAGCCTGTTGATGTACACCGACGGGCTGATCGAGGGGCGCGTCGGGGGCGGGAGCCGGGAGCGGCTCGGGCAGGACGGGATGGTCGGGATGGTGCGGCGGCTGTGGGACGAGGGCGTCCGGGGGGAGCGGCTGCTGAGGTCGGCCGTGCGGGAGGTGCGGGAGATGAACGGGGGCGAGCTGGCCGACGACGTGGCGGTGCTGCTGCTGGAGCAGGGGGAGTAGGTCCCCGGCCGGCAGGGACCCCCCGTACTACTACCTACCTACCACCGTTGTACGGCCCGTACGGACCGTCGCTGCTCGAACCGCCCCGGCCGCCGCGGCCGCCCTTCCCGCCACCCGGCAGCGCCCGCAGGGCCGGGCGGACGTCGACCATGTACACGATCGTCGCGACCAGGCCGATGATCGGGAGGAACGACAGGATCGGGAAGATGAGGTTCACGACGAACGCCAGCCCGAGGACGATCATCCAGAACGGCTTCGTCTGCTTGCTGACCGCGCGATAGCCGTCCTCACGGCGGATCGCCGCGTCGAAGAGCGCGAAGCCGCTGAAGACGATCAGGGCCAGGCTCAGCAGAGCCATGAAACTGCTGAATCCTTGCATCAGCACAACGTCCACCACCCGGTTCGACTACTCGTCCCTTACGCGGTCACCGTACCCGCCCGTCCGTCCGCTACCCCTACAACGGGCCGGACTGCGTCGGAGTGCCCGGCCCGTCGTACGACTCGGCTACTTCGCCGGCGGGGTCGTCTTCTTCGCGGCGGCCCTGCGGGGGGTGGCCTTCTTGGCGGGGGCCTTCGCGGGGGCCTTCTTCGCGGGGGCGGCGGCCTTGGGCTCGTCGCTCTCGGCCTCGGCGCTCTTGGCCTCGGCGGCCGGCGTCTCCTCGGCGGTGTCCTCCTGGACCTCCACCGCGACCGCCAGCTCCTGGATCTCCTCCGCGGCCTCGCCGCGCCACGTCTTCACGGTCTGCTCGCCGTGCTCGGCGACCTTCTCGTACGTCTCGCGCGCCTTCACCGCGTACTCCGCGGCGACGCCGACACCGCGCAGCGCGAGGTCCTGCGCGGACTCGCCGAGGCGCTTGAGGTCCGCGTCCAGCGTGGAGCCGAGCTTCTTGAAGTCGCCGTCCAGCGCGGACACGAACTCGCCGACCTTGGTCTGCAGGGTCTCCTGCGCGACCTTCGCCCGCTCGCCCGCCTTCGCACCGGCGTCCTTCGCCCGCGCGCCGGCCTCCTTCGCCCGCGCCTTGGGGTCACTGTCGCGCACGGCCTCGAACCGCGCCGGGGCCTCCGTACGCAACTGCTCCACCAGCGCCGGGACCTTCTTGACCTCCTGCAACGCGAGATCGGCCGCGCCGGCGGCGAAGTACAGGGGGGTCGGGTCGCTGAGGGTCTTGCGCAGATCGTCGGTGATGGCCATGGTGAGTGTTCCTCCGGTTTCGCGTTCGTCGTTCACGTCGACATCGGCCGAGGTGATGCGGATCCGCAGTCGGGCGGCCGGTCCCCTGGACCGGTCAACCGGCCGCCCCCTGCGGATCGCTGCCCTCGCCGTCCTTCTTCTGTACGGGCTTTTTCTGTACGGGGCTGTCGGCGCCGAAGTCACCTTCCGCACCCGGCGCTTGGGCCTGCCCTGCCTCGAACCCGTTCTCCTTGCGGAACGACTCGTAGATCTGGAGCAGCGCCTGCTTCTGCGGCTCGGTCAGCGTCGGGTCCGCGAGGATCACGCCCCGCGTCTCCACCTCGTCCATATCCCGCTCGGCGTCCAGGATCCCCGCCCGTACGTACAACGTCTCGGCGGAGATCCTCAGCGCCTTCGCGACCTGCTGCAACACCTCGGCACTCGGCTTGCGCAGCCCGCGTTCGATCTGGCTCAGATACGGATTCGACACCCCGGCGGCCTCCGCGAGCTGCCGCAACGACAGCCGCGCGTTCCGCCGCTGCTCGCGCAGGTACTCGCCGAGGTTCCCGACATTGAGCGATGCCATGCCCCTACGATGCACCCCTCGCGCTAACTATTGCAAGCAGGTGCTTGCAAAAGTGCGCCGCGTCACTGCTGGGCGGGGTTCAGGACGGCTGGACCTCGTCGAAGTGGGCGATCGCCTCCATCGGGTCCGGGCTCACCAGGCGTTGCAGGCCCGCTGTCGTGATCGTGGCCCACTTGGCGGCCCGGGCCCACATCTGTTTCTCGAAGGTGGGGACGGGGGTTCTGGAGAGGAGGGATTCGGCGAGTTCCGCGCCCTCCAGCATGGCCAGGTTCGCGCCCGCGCCGAGGGGTGGCATCAGGTGGGCGGCGTCGCCGAGGAGGGTGAGGCCGGGGGTGTGGGGCCAGGTGTGGGTGACGGGGAGGGTGTGGACGGGGCGGTGGGTGAAGGCGGTGCCGTGGTGGAGGAGGGCGAGCGCGGGGGTGGTCCAGCCGGCGTACAGGGAGAGGGCGTACGTGCGTACCGCTTCCGGGTCCGTGAGGTCGAGGTCCGTGTGCCAGTCGAGGGGCGCGCGGAAGCGGGCGTACACCTTGACGTGACCCCCGCTGCCGCGCTGCGCGACCAGGGAGCGGTTCGCGCCGTACACCGCGAGGGAGCCGTCGCCGATCAGGCGGGCGAGGTCGGGGTGGCGGGTGTCGATGTCGTCGAGGGACGTTTCGAGGACGGTGACGCCGGTGTAGTGGGGGGTCGCGGGGGAGAGGGCCGGGCGGGTGCGGGACCAGGCGCCGTCCGCGCCGGCCACCAGGTCGTACGTCTCCTCGCGGCCGTCCGCGAAGTGGATCCGTACGTCGGGTCCCGGCGCGACCCGGGTCACCGCCCGGCCCCACCGGACGTCGAGCGGGCCGAGGAGGAGGTCGCGGAGGCGGCCTCGGTCGATCTCCGGGTTGGCGCGGTCGTCCGGGTGGGGGCGCCAGTCGCGCAGGACCGTGCCGTCGGGGGCGTGGATGCGCATCGCCTGGCCCTCGGGGCGGGACAGGGCCGCGAACTCCGCCGCCAACCCCGCCTTCTCCAGGGCGAGTTGGCCCAGGCCTCGGTGGAGGTCGAGGGTGCCGCCCGGGGGGCGGGCGGCGGGGGAGGGGTCGCGTTCGAGGACGGTGACGGGGTGGCCGTGGCGGTGCAGGACGCGGGCGAAGGTGAGGCCGGCGGGGCCCGCGCCTACTACGGCGATGCGTTGTCTCATGCCGATACACTGTATTTTCGCGATACGCTGCATCGCAACAGTACGATGGCGACCATGACTGTCTGGGACCGGCCGGAGCCACCCGCACGCCCCGTGCCCCTCGACCGCGAGCGGATCGTCGCCGCCGCGATCACGCTCGCCGACGAGGGCGGGCTGGAGGCGGTGTCGGTACGCAAGGTCGCGGGCCGGCTGAACGCGGGGCCTATGCGGCTGTACGGCTTCATGGCGACGAAGGAGGAGCTGTACGACCTCATGGTGGACGAGGTTCAGGGGGAGATCCTGATCGGGGCTGGGGCTGGGGCTGGGGCTGGGGCCGTCGGGGTCGGAGGCGGGGGTGAGGTCGGGGCCGAGGGTGAGGTCGGGGGTGCGGTCCGGGCCGGAGCCGACGCGTCCCCCAGCGACTGGCGCGAGACCCTCCGCGCCCTCGCCCACCGCACCCGCCGCACCGCCCTCCGCCACGAATGGCTCGCCGACCTCCTCGGCGGCCGCCCCGCCCTGGGCCCCAACGGCCTCGCCGTCACCGAGGCGAAGCTCGCCGCCCTCGACGGCCTCACCGACATCGACACCGCCCTGCGCGCGACGGAGACCATCAGCGCGTACGTCACCGGCGCACTCCGGCGCGAGATCGCGCACCTGCGCGCCGTACGCGTCACCGGGCTCACCGACTCCGACTGGCAGCGCGCCTCGGGTTCGCACGTGACGGCCATGCTGGCGACGGGCCGCTTCCCGGCGCTGGCCAGGGCTGTTCACGACGGCAGCGAGGTGGACGCGGGGGTGACCTTCGCGACCGGGCTGGAGTGGGTGCTTGACGGGGTGGCTGCGCGGCTCACGCGGTAGTGCGGCCGGGCGGGGCGCTCGGCTCGGCCGGTGGCATGGCTTCGCGGGTTGGGCGTGGCTGTCCGGCTCACCCGGTGGTGCGGCCGTGCCCGGTTCACCTGGCAGTACGCCCCGGCATGTTCGGGCGGTGAAGGGGGGCTCCTCGTATTGACTGGGGCATACCACCCCAAATGCCCGTCCTTCAGCGGGTTCGAACAGGAGAGACCATGGACGAACCGCCCCGGCACCCGGCGGACGCCTCCGGCCCGGCCGGTGTCATCGGGATCGGGCTCGCCGCCGTCCTCGCCTTCGCGCTCGCGCAGGGGTCGTGGCAGTGGTTCGCGACGTACACCGGCGTGACGCTCCTCGCGGTGATCGTCTCCTTCGCCAGGCTGCCGGTGTGGGCGCCGGGGTTGTGGTCCCCGTACGCCCGGAGCCTCGCCGCGTACTCCCTCGTCGTCGGCCTGTGCGCGGCGGTCGCGCTCGCGCCGATGATGCAGCGCTGGGCCTGGCTCTTCCCGATGCCGCAGACCCGGGAACGGTGTCCCGCGCTGGGGGTGTACGAGCGGTTGCGCGTTGACGCCGCGCTCGCCGAACTGGGCCGTACCGACAGGGGAGTTGTGGGGGAGATGCGCGGGGCGGACGCCGTCGCCGACTGCCTGTCGGCGACGACGACTCTGTGGCTGCCCGTGTACGCGGCCGGGGTCGCCGTCCTCGTGGGGGCGGGCGTGTGGATCGCCGGGCGGCGTCGGGGACTCGCGTCTGAGTAGGAGAACTCATGTGTCCGCCGGCGCCGGCTGACACGCTGCCCGCATGGTGAGTGACAGAAGGGCCCCCGGTGTCTGGCATCCGCTCCTGGTCTGGGGCGCGATGGCCACCGTGATGCCGGTGCTCGGGTTCGGGCTGCTCGCGGTCGGGTGGGGCAAGGGCGGTGGGGCCGTCGGGGTGGCCCTCCTGGTGGTGGTGCCGCTGGTCATCGGGCTGCTGTCCGTGCTCGCCCCGGCGAGCGACGTCGTCCCGTGGTGCGCGACCCGGTCCGGGCGGATCGGCTGGGCGGTCACGGTCTTCACCCTCGGCACGGGCGGCGTCCTCGCGGGCCTGGCCGCGTACGGCCAAGACGTCGACCTGGGCAGCGCGGCGACGCGGGTCGCCTTGACGGGGCTGCCGTACGCGGTCGTCGCGGCGTTCCTCGTGCCGGGGCGGTGGGTTCGGGCGGGGGCGGCGGCGGTTCTGGTCGCCGGGGTCGTCTACGGGGGGTACGTCGGTCCCTCTCAGGGACGGGAACGGGAGCAGGCGGCGGAGGTCGCGCGGTACCGGGAGCATGCGGAGGTGTTGTACCTGGGGGTTACTCCGCCCGGGATGCGGATGGTCCGTGCGGTGGTCGGCGGGGCGTCCTTCGACGTGGAGTACCACTGGGCCGTGCCGGACCGGAGCGGGTACGTGGGGGTGATGGTGCGCTCGCCGTTGTCGCCGCCGATGGTGTGTCCGGAGCGGGCGGAGACGGGGGTGAGCTGTGTGGCCGGGGCCGGTGGGGAGGTCCGGGAGGTGCGGAGTCTGCCGGGTGGGGAGCAGGTGGTCACCTTGTTCCGGTGGCATGAGGGGGCGGGGGTTCAGGTGACCGGGCAGGGGGTGGGGGAGGCGGCGTTGCGGGGGGTGTTGGACGGGCTGCATCCGGTGTCGGAGGGGGAGTTGGAGGGGTTGATGCGGGAGGGGGTGATCAGTGAGGGGTAGTACTCAGGTAGGGGCACCTGGAGAGTTACCTCTCAGGTACGACGCCCTGTGGGGCTACCTCTCGGGTAGGGGATACCTGAGGGCTACCTCTTAAGTAGGGGCACCCAGAGAGCTACCTCTCAGGTACGTCACCCTGCGGAGCTACCCCTCAGGTACGGGGCGTCCCGTCGCCTCCCTCAGCCCGTCCCGGAGCCGTGTCAGCCTGGCGATCTCCGCGTCCAGCGTGGCGAGCCGGCGGTCCACGACGCTCGCGCCGACGACGCCGGGTTCCGACGATGCGGGGGCGCACGCGCGTTGTGAGGTCGCGGCGAGGAGAGGGAGGCGGTCGGCGAAGGTGTGCAGGTCCTCCACCGTCAGGCCGAGCGCGAGGAGTTCGCGGACGACGCGGAGGACGGCGAGGTCGGTGGGGGTGTAGTCCCGTTGGCCGGAGGGGGTGCGGTGCGGGGGTGGGAGGAGGCCGCGTTGTTCGTAGAAGCGGAGGGCTCGGGGGGTGGTGCCGGTGGCTGCCGCCGCGTCGCCGATCCGCATCGTGTGCCTCTCCGTGTTCGCCGGGTTCGCCGTGTTCTCCGTGTTCGCCGGGTTCGGTGGCTACCGGGTCAACTCCACCACCGCCGTACCGAATTGTCGTCCCTCGATGAGTTTCCGCAACGCCTGCGGGGCCTGGTCGATGCCCGAGGTCACGGTGAGCGGGAACCGGATCTCGCCGGACCGCAGCCACGCGGCGAACCGCTCGGTCCACTCCGCCTCGACATCGGGGTGGTCGGCGCCGAGGTACCCCCTGATGGACAGCCCCTTGAGGACGATGCCGAACCCGTCGATCTCCACCGGCGCACTCCCCCCGCCCCCCTCCTCCGCGAGCTGCCCCGCCAACGCCCCGACCAACGCGAACCGCGCCCCACGCCGGGCCACTTCCAGCGCACCGGCGAGCTGGGCGCCGCCCACCGTGTCGACGACGACATCGACCCCGTCCGGCGCGACTTCACGGAGCCGCGCCGCGAACTCCCCATGCCGTTCGGCGGAGTTGCCCCGCCGGGAATCGCCGGCCGCCCCCGCGTCGTACCCCGCCCCCCGCTCGCCGGAGCCCCGCCAGGAGTCGCCCGTCACCACCGCGTCGTACCCCAGCTCCGTCACGAGCCGTTCCGCCTTCCACGCCGACCCCGTCGTGCCGATCACCCGGCCCGCCCCCAGCAGCCGCGCGAGCTGGCCCGCGAGGGAGCCGACCCCGCCCGCGGCGCCGGTGACGAGGACCGTGTCGTTCGGGTGGACGCCGGTGAGGCGGGTGAGCGCGCCGTACGCCGTCGCCCCGGAGGAGAGGTGGGCCACGGGGTCCGGGAACGCCGGGTCCACGGGGGCGCACTGGGCTGCCGGGACGAGGGCGTACTCGCGCCAGCCGAGGGGGTGGGTGACCAGGTCGCCGGGGCGTAGCGGGCTCGCGTCGGGGGCGTGTACGACCTCGCCGAGCGCCGGGCCGTACAGCGTGTCACCGGGGTGCAGGCCGGGGACGGGCGTGTCCTTCGCGGCGCCGCCGAGGAGGGTACGGAGACCGGCGAAGACGAGGAAGTGCCGGTTGCGGACGAGGAGTTGGCCGGGGCCGGGGGAGGGGAGGGGGGTTTCCACGACGGCGAGGTCGCCGGGGACGGGGAGCCCTCGGGGCGTGGTGGCGAGGCGGACTTCGCGGGTGGTCGTGGGCATCAGGGGGTCTCCTCAAGGCGGCGCGGTGGGGCCGGGCGCGGAGACGGTAAACCCTGACGTGAGGGTCAGGGGCAAGCCCCCGAACGCGGCCGTCAAGAGCAAGCCCCCGTAAGGCACTTCACTCCCCGAACCGCCCCCGCGCCTCCTCGATGTCCCCCAGATACCGCTGCGTCCACTCGCACATCACATCCACCGTCGTCCGCAGGGCCCGCCCCGGCTCCGTGAGGGTGTACTCCACGCGCGGGGGGATCGTCGGGTGGACGGTCCGTTCCACCAGGCCGTTGCGCTCCAGCATCCGTACGTTCTGCGTGAGCATCTTGTGGCTGATCCCCTCGACCTGGTCCCTCAACTCACTGAACCGCAAGGTGCGTTCGCCGAGGGTCTCGATGATCAGGAGGGCCCATTTGTTCGCGACGTCCGAGAAGATCTCCCGGGCGAGGGAGTCGGCCCGCCGGAGGTCGGCATGCTCGGGCAGGTCCTGGAGTTCCTGCTTGGTCCCCATCAAGTCCCCTGTCTTTCCTGGCGCTTCCGGGCCGTGGGCGGTCTCCCCATGGTCGCCGAGCCGCCGCGGCCGGGCCAAACACCCCGGCCGAGCCCCCGACTTCACGGACCGGGACGCCCCCGTACGCGACGTGTCCCGCCCGTCACTCCGTGAGCCAACCGGGGCTGACCATCCCGTACTCGTACGCCATCACCACGACCTGCGACCGGTCGCGCGCCCCCAACTTGGCCATGATCCGGCTGACATGGGTCTTCGCGGTCAGCGGCGAGAGCACCAGATGCGCGGCGATCTCGTCGTTCGTGCGGCCGGCGGCGATCAGGCGCATGACCTCGTGCTCGCGGCGGGTCAGGAGGGAGAGGCGCTGGTCGGGGGTGCGGGTGTGGTCCGGGCGGGCCGCGAACTCGGCGATGAGGCGCCGGGTCACGGAGGGGCTGATCAGGGCATCGCCGCGCGCCGCGACCCGTACCGCGTGCAGGAGTTCCGCCGGCTCGGTGTCCTTGACGAGGAAGCCGGTGGCGCCGGCGCGCAGGGCGCCGTACACGTACTCGTCGAGGTCGAACGTCGTCAGCATGACCACGCGTACCTCCGTCAGCCGCTCGTCCCCGGCGATGCGGCGGGCCGCTTCGAGGCCGTCCATGCCGGGCATGCGGATGTCCAACAGGGCTATGTCGGGGCGTAGTTCGCGGCAGGCGGCGAGTGCGGCGTGCCCGTCGGCGGCCTCGGCGACCACGGTCAGGTCGTCCTCGTCGTCGAGGATGCCGCGGATCCCGGCGCGTACGAGGCGCTGGTCATCCGCCAGCAGGATCCTGATCATCGGCTGCTCCGACAGTCGGTTCGGACAGTTCCGGAAACGGTAGCCGGGCCCGCACGACGAACCCGCCCAGAGGCCCGGGCCCGGCACGCAGCGTGCCACCGAGCGCCCGCGCCCGCTCGGCCATACCGGCGATCCCGCTACCGGCAACACCCCCGGCCGTACGCGCCGCAACGCCACGATCGGCCCCGGCGTCCGGCGTGCCCTCGGCCCGCCCCGAGCCCCCGCCGTCCTGTCCGGTGTCCGGCGTACCTCCGGGCCGTCCCGGGCCCCCGCTGCTCTGCCCGGCACCGGCCCGCCCCGCGTCGTCCCCCAGCCCACCCCAGCCCACTCCCCGCCCGCCATCAGTGACACCGACCTCCAACTCCCCCTCACCCTGCCGGAGTTCGACGACCACCTGCCCCGCCCTGCTGTGCCGGACGGCGTTCGTCAGCGACTCCTGCACGATCCGGTAGGCGGCAAGGTCCACGGCCGGAGGCAATGGCGAGAGGGAACCGCTGCGTTCGACCCGCACAGCCACCCCCGCCCGCCCGGCCGACGAGACCAACTCGTCGAGCCGCGCCAGCCCCGGCACGGGCATGATCACGTCCTCCTCGCCGAGCCGGCCCGCCCCCAGCCCCGCCTCCGACCCGCCCGGCGCCTCCTCGCCGACCTGCCGCAAAACCCCCAGCCCCGCCCCCGACCCGCCCGGCACCCCCTCATCGACCTGCCGCAGAACCCCCAGCGTCCCCCTCAACTCCCGCAACCCCTCCCGGCTCCCCTCCTTGATCGCGGCCAGTGCCTCCACCGCCTGCCCCGGATCCTTCCCCCGCCGATGCAGAGCCGCGGACGCCTGGACATGGATCATCGACAGGGTGTGCCCGATCACGTCGTGCACCTCGCGGGCGATCCGCAGCCGCTCCCGAGTGGCCCGCGACCGCGCCTGTTCCTCGGCATAGGCGACCCGCCCGTGCCGCATCGCGCCCAGCGCCACCACCGCGACGAGCCACCCGGCCAGCATGAAGACGGCCGTCCCGGTGACGTCCCCGGCGGAGGCCACCGCCCCCGCCCCCACCCCGACGACCATGACCGAGGCCATGGCGACAGCCACCCGCGTACGCCCCCGCGCGGCCAGCGTGTACAGCGCGGCGACCGGAATCACGACGAGGGGCCCGTCGACGCTGCTGAGCAGGTGATACGCGCCGGTCCCGAGGACCGTGCACCACCCCACCGCCACCGGATACGCCCGCCGCAGCGGCAGCGCCCCGCACACCGCGACGGCCAGCAGCCAGGAGCCGATCACGGACGCGTCCGGCCCGGAGCCGAGGCGCTGCCCCTCGGCGACCCCGGCCAGCACCAACACGAGCCCGGCGAGCGCGAGTTCGGCGGGCAGGGGGAGCCGGGTGAGGTCGAAGCGGGACACGGCCTCATTCTGCCCACGCCGTGCACGGCAGCGGGGGTCCCTCCCAAGGGTGAGTACTGAGGTAGTACGCGGCCCTCAGGGTCGTACATCCGCTGGGGTACGGCGTGGCCGGCCGACTGTCAGCCGTGGGCCGACGCCCCGCCCCGGGGCCCGCCAGCACGATCGAGGGCGGGCCGTCACCGGGACGGCGCCAGGCAACTCCCGTACGAACCCTAGGCAGGCACCGTGTCGTCACCCCGAACCCTCGCCCCACCGCCCGAGGAGACACCCCCCGTCGGACGGTTCGGCGCCCTGGCCGGCTGGGCGCAGCGCCACCGCTGGACGGCCGTCCTGCTGTGGCCGGCCGTCGTGGCCGCGATCACGCTGGGCTCGACGGCGGCTGGCTCCGCGTACCGCAACGACTTCTCCCTGCCGGGCACGGACTCCCAGGCGGCCACGGACCTGTTCGAGAAGCACGGCAGCGACCAGTCCGGCGACAGCGTGGTGATCGTCTTCGAGGATCCGGACGGCGTCGCCGGAGCCAGGGCCGGCATCGAGCCGATGCTCGCCGACGTACGGCACCTGGCGGGCGTCGCCGACGTACGCAGCCCCTTCGCGGACGCGTCCGCGGTGTCCGAGGACGGCACGATCGCCTACGCGACCGTCACGCTGGACGGCAAGACGGAGGAGGTGCCCAAGGAGGACGTCGCCGAGATCATCGACGTCGCGCAGAGCGTCGCCACCGGGCAGCTCCGGGTCGAGGTGGGCGGCGAGGCCGCGCGGGGCGCGCAGGAGCAGGAGGCGCCGACCGCCGAACTCGCCGGGATCGGGGCCGCGTTGGTGATCCTCGTGCTGCTGTTCGGCTCCCTGCTCGCGGCCTCGCTGCCGCTGGTCACCGCGCTGTTCGCGGTCGGCGGCGCGATCGGGCTGACCGCGCTGGCCTCGCACCTGTTCACCGTCGCCGACTTCACGCCGCCCATCCTGATGCTCGTCGGCCTCGGGGTCGGCGTCGACTACGCGCTGCTGATCTTCTACCGCTACCGTCACGAACTCCTCGCCGGCGCAGGGCCCGAGGAGGCGGGGCGTACGGCCCTCGACTCGGCCGGGCGGACGGTCTTCTTCGCCGGCTGCACGGTCATCGTCGCCCTCCTCGGCCTCGTCGCCCTCGGGCTCGGCTCGCTCCAGGGCATCGCGCTCGCGGTCGCCGTCACCGTCCTCGTCACCATGGCCGCCTCGCTCGTCCTGCTGCCCGCGCTCCTCGCGCTGTGCGGGGCGCGCATCCAACGCCATGTCCTCAAGCAGCGGGCCGGGAACGCCGGGAAGGGCAGGAAGGCCGAGGGCGACCGGTGGCGGGCCATGGCACGGGCCGTCCAGTGCCGGCCCGTACCGACGCTGCTCGTCGGGGCGTTCGCGCTCCTCGCGCTGTCCGCGCCGGCCCTCGGCATGCGCCTCGGCTTCGCCGACTCCGGCAACGATCCCGCCGGTACGACGTCCCGGCACGCGTACGACCTCCTCGCCGAGGGGTTCGGGCCCGGCTTCAACGGGCCCCTCGTCGTCCTCGTCAAGGGCGGCCGGGCGGCGGGGGAGGCGGTACGGGGCGAACTCGCCGTGACCGAGGGTGTCGCCCAGGCCAGTCCCGCGCTGCCCTCCGAGGACGGCGCCCTGTCCACCGTGTTCGTCTACCCGGCGACCTCGCCGCAGAGCGAGGGCACCGTCGACCTCGTCCACCGGCTGCGCGAGGACATCGCCCCGCCCCTCGAACACGCCACCGGCGCCGAGGTGTTGGTCGGCGGGGCCACCGCCGCGTCCCAGGACGTCTCCGAGACGCTCGCCGCGCGGCTGCCGCTGTTCGTGGCCGTCGTGGTCGGCGTCTCCTCGCTCCTGCTCCTGCTCGTCTTCCGCTCCATCTGGATCCCCGTCAAGGCGGCCGTCCTCAACCTGCTGTCCATCTCCGCCGCGCTCGGGGTCGTCACCCTGGTCTTCCAGCACGGCTGGCTGGGCGCGGAACCCGGGCCCGTCGAAGCCTTCATCCCCGCCCTCATCTTCGCCATCGTCTTCGGCCTCTCCATGGACTACGAGGTCTTCCTCGTCTCCCGCATCCACGAGGAGTGGACCCGCACCGGCGACCCCTCCCGCTCCGTACGCGAAGGACTCGCCTCCACCGGCAAGGTCATCACCGCCGCCGCGGCCATCATGATGGCCGTCTTCGGCGCCTTCGTCCTCAGCCCCGACCGCATGCTCCAGCAATTCGGCCTCGGCCTAGCGGTGGCGATCCTCCTGGACGCCCTCCTCATCCGCTGCCTCATCGTCCCGGCAACGATGCAACTCCTGGGCGAACGGGCTTGGTGGCTACCGGCGTTGCTGGCCCGCCGGTTGCCGAAGGTGTCGATCGAGCGGCCGGGGAGGGGGTGAGGGGGCGGAGGGGGACGGGGCGTGCCGATGCTGCGGTCGCGGGGCCCAGCGGCGTTGCCGTCGATCGCCGTCGCCCCCGAGTTCTCGGCTTCGCTCTGTGAACGGCGGGACGGCCCGCCGAGGGGAGAACCCGGTGACGGGGCCCGCTTCAGCGAGCGCTCCGACATCGGTGAATCCCGGCTCGCGCGCCCGCGTCGACGGGGTGACCGGGCGGCAGGAGGGCGGCGATCTCCCGCAGTCCCTGGAGAAGCCGGCCCCGGATCAGCGGTGTCGGGGCACCGGGTGGAGCCGGCGGGCTGATGCCGGGACCCCGCAGTGCCCGCAGCCCCGCGGCCGGGCGGACACACGGGTCCGACCCGGATTCGGTACGTCCCCGACGGGGCCCGGCATGCGGCGGACGTTGGGCGAGGCCCAAGTCCCCGGCGCCCGTTGTCAGTCCTCCCCCCTACCCTTCCCCGCATCCACCATCGGCCCAGAGGAGCCCCAGTGATCGAGCGCATCCAGGAAGCCGTGCAGGCGAGGGACGCCGTGAGGCTCGCGGCGTTGTGGGAGGAGATCGGGGAAGGTGGGGACGCGTTTCACCGGTGTGTGCTCGCGCATCACTCGGCGTTGGCGATCAGGGGGTTCTATCCGTCGTTGCATCTGAATCTGGCGGAGAGTTACCGGAAGACGGGGGATCTGGACCGGGCCCGGAGTCATGTCGCCCAGGGGCGGGGGTACTTGGACGCGCTCGCTCCCGATGCGTACGGCGACATGATCCGCGGCGCCCTGGAGAGGCTCGCCGCGGAGTTGTGATCCGCGTCACTCCTGTCACAACCTCCGTGGACCCGGTGTCTTGTGGCCGAACCCCTGGAGCGGAGGAGCGACAGTGAACGAGAACACCAAGGTGGTCGTGGTGGGCGGCGGCTACGCCGGGGTCATGGCGGCGAACCGGCTGATGAAGCGCGGCGACGTCGACGTGACCCTGGTCAACCCGAGGCCGGAGTTCGTGCAGCGCATCCGGCTCCACCAGCTGGCGGCGGACACGCACCCCGCGACCACGGAGTACCGGAAGGTCCTGAACGCCCGGGTGGAGCTGCTGGTGGACTCGGTGGACCGGATCGACGCGGCGCGGCAGGCCGTGGTGACGCACAAGAGCGGCACCCTCGCCTACGACTACCTCGTGTACGCCGTCGGCAGCACGGGCGCCGGGCAACAGATCCCCGGCGTACGGGAGTTCGCGTACGCGCTCGCCACCTTCGAGGACGCCGGGAAGCTGCGCGAGCGCCTCGCCGAGACCGCCCCCGACGCTCCGGTCACGGTCGTCGGCGGCGGAGCCACCGGTATCGAGATGGCGGCCGAACTCGCCGAGCAGGGAAGGACGGTGACCCTGGTCTGCGGCGAGGCCCTGAACCCGTACCTGCACCCGAAGGCCCGCCGGACGGCGACGGCACGCCTGACGTCCCTCGGCGTGACGGTCCTGGAGCGGGCGAGCGCGGCGGAGGTCACGCGGACCGCCGTACGGCTGGCGGACGGCCGGGAGATCCCGAGCGAACTCACCGTCTGGACAGCGGGTTTCGCCGTCCCCGACCTCGCGACGCGCAGCGGCCTGTCGACGGACACCCTGGGCCGCCTCCTCACGGACGAGACCCTGACGAGCGTGGACGACGACCGGATCGTCGCGGCCGGCGACTCGGCCGCCCCGGCCGGACAGCCGTACCGGATGGGCTGCCAGTCGGCGGTCCAACTCGGCCCGCGCGCCGCGGAGACGGTGCTGAGCCGCATCGAGGGCACCCGACCCGCCCCGGTGGACGTGGCGTTCGCGGGCCAGTGCCTCAGCCTGGGCCGCAGGGCGGGCATGTTCCAGTTCTCGCAGCGCGACGACACGGCGAAGAAGCTGTACGTCGAGGGCCGTACGGGAGCGCGCGTCAAGGAGTTCGTGTGCCGTAGCACGGTGTGGCAACTCACTCTGGAGGCGCGGAAGTTCCGCAAGACCGCGCGCCTCGTCGAGGATGGCCGTCGGCCCGAGCCGGCCACCGCCCGCTGAACGAGAAGAGGCACTCCGATGACCGACCCCGCCACCGACGCCTTCGTCGCGCACCGCAACCTCCTGTTCACCGTCGCCTACGAGATGCTGGGCTCGGCGGCGGACGCCGAGGACGTGCTCCAGGAGACCTGGCTGAGATGGGTGAAGGTCGACCTGGCCGAGGTCCGCGACGTGCGCGCGTACCTCGTCCGGATCACCACCCGCCAGTCCCTCAACCGCCTGCGCGCCCTGTCGAGAAGACGCGAGTCGTACGTCGGCCCGTGGCTCCCCGAGCCCCTCCTCACCGCCCCGGACGTCGCACAGGACGTCGAGCTCGCGGAGAGCATGTCGATGGCGCTGATGCTGGTCCTGGAGACCCTGTCGCCGACCGAGCGCGCGGTGTTCGTGCTGCGGGAGGTCTTCGACGTGCCGTACGACGAGATCGCGGCGGCCGTCGACAAGTCCCCCGCCGCCGTACGGCAGATCGCGCACCGCGCCCGGCAGCACGTGGACGCCCGCCGCCCCCGGCAGACGGTCTCGCCGGGGGCGGCGCGGGCGGCGGTGGACGCGTTCCGCGCGGCCCTCGACTCGGGTGATCCGCAAGGGCTGTTGGACGTCCTGGCGCCGGACGTCGTCCTGCTGACGGACGGCGGCGGCATCAAACAGGCCGCACGCGTACCGGTGTCGGGCCCCGAGAAGATCGTCCGCTTCATCTTCTCCACGCAGGCGAGGAGCGGCGTCCTCACCTCCCACCCGACCGTCGTCAACGGCGCCCCGGCCCTCGCGCTGCACCTGGACGGCGAGTTGGACGGCGTGATCGCGTTCCGGCTCGCCGGTTCCCTGATCGACGGCATGTACTACGTCCGCAACCCGGAGAAGCTGACGGGCTTCGCGGCGGGCACGACGATCGGCCTGCCGTAGCCGCGCCGTGCGGACCCGGCGGTCGTCAGGGCGCCGGGTCCGCCACCTGGTCGGCCATCGTGGGGACGGCGGAGGGGGCCGGTGACTCCTTCGAGGCCGGGTCCGGGGACCTCTCCGAGGTGGAGGGGGAGTCCACGACCGACGGGGTCGGCGTCGGGTCGTCCCGCCCGGAGGGCTCCGTGTCCCGCTCGCCGGGCCCGGGGGTCGAGTCCCGCACCGGGGGCTCGGTGTCCGCCGTCGAGGGGCCGGGCGTGGGGACCGTGGAGGCCCGGGGAGACGGCTCGGCCGACGGCGGCGGCGCCATCGGCGGGGCCTTGCGCGCCGGGGGAGCCGAGGACGACGACGTCAGCGGCAGCGCGATCAGCAGCGCCGCCGCGCAGGTCGCCGTCGCCGCCAGGACCGTACGCGCCTTGCGGTTGCGGGACTTGCGGCGCAGGGCGGTGAAGTGGCCCGGCGGGGGAGGGAGATGGGCCGCCGGGGGGCGCAACAGCTCGACGAGCGGGTCCTCCTGGCGGTCGTCCGCGCTGTCGTCGGCGTCAAAGCGTGTGGTCAAGGCTTCTCCTCAGGTGGGCGCGGAGCAGCTCGCGAGCCGCGTGGAGGTCGGCCTTGACGGTTCCCTCCTTGCGTCCGGTCAGGGCGGACACCTGCCGGATCGGCATGTCAGCGTAGTAGTGGAGCAGGATCGGGACGCGCAGGCGTTCGGGCAGGGCCTGCACGAGCAGCATGACCGACGGGTCGCCCTGCTCCGGCGCGGGCCGCAACGCCTCCTCGGTCTGCGCCCGCCGCATCGCCCGGCGCTCCCGCTCGACCTTGCGCCAGTGGTCCCGGACCAGGTTCGCGGCGGTGACGTACAGGAAGCCCTGGGGCTCCTCCACCTTCGTCCACCGCGACCACAGGCGCGTGAACGCCTCCGAGGCGACCTCGTGCGCGGTCTCGTCGTCGTCCACCAGCCGCCGGCACCAGCCCGCCAGCCGCGGATACAACGCCGTGAACAGCTCCGACGCGGCCTCGTCACGGGAGCGTGCGCGAGACCGGCTGAGGGATCGGGGGCGTTTCAACGCTCTCCAGGGGATGTGAGGGGTAGTAGGTCCGGGGAGTGAGCCGGGTGGGAGGACGGTGGTACTACGACGGAGGTTGCCTCCCACCCCGCCCCTCACCCCCGCTTCAGTTCCGCGAACACGATCACGTTGTCGGCGTATCCCTCGCCGGTACGGGTCCCCCCGCAGGTGATCAGCCGCAGCTCCGGGCGCGCGGTATCCCCGTACACCTCCTGGGTGGGGAACGCCGACTTCGCGACCGTCCGGACCGCCGTCACCCGGAACACGGGTTCGCGTCCGTCGGCGAGGCGGGCGACGATCTCGTCCCCCCGCTTCAGCTCGGTGAGCCGCCGGAAGACGCCGTCCCCGTACTCCCCGACGGTGACGTGCCCGAGGATCACGGCCGGCCCGGTCTGCCCGGGCGAGGGCGAGTACCGGTACCACCCGGCCTGGTCGTGCGCGACGACCGGCGGCACCTCGACCGTGCCGTCCGAGGCGAGACCGAGGGAGAGCAGCGAGGTGTCGACCCCGATGGAGGGCACCTTGAGAGCTACGGGTACGAGGCCGGCGCGACCGCCGGACCGGGAAGACCCGGACGGCGTAGTACCCGCCTTGGAGGTGCCCCCCTTCGAGGCGCCCCCAGGACCCCCGTCCCCCGCGGCCTGAACCTTCCCCGGGGAACCGTCGTCCTGGGACACCCTCACCCCCTCCCCGCTCGACCCGCACCCCACGAGCAGCGCCCCCAGCCCCGCCACGGCGAACCCCCGCCTGGACAGCACGGTCACTCCTCGGTCGCCCGCCGGCGCCGGACGACGACGAAGCCGCCCCCGGCGAGCAGCACGGCCGCGGCGCCCACCCCGACGAGGGTCGTGGACGACGAACCGGACCCCGACTCACCCACCCCCGTGTCGGCGGCCCCCTTGGGCACGACCGCCACCTGACCGGAGCCCGTGGCCGGCTCGTCCGCGGGCGCCTGGGTCGAGTCCACGACGGACGGCACCGCGCTCGGCTCACTCGGCGCCTTGGTCGAGTCCACGGCGCTCGGCTCGGGGCTGGGCGCCTCGGCGACGGTCGGCACCGGAGTGGGCGTCTCGGCGACCGCGGCCCCCGCCCCCGTCAGGACGACCACACCCGAGAGGACCAGGGCCCCCAGCACACCACGAGCAGTACGACGCATCTGTTCGCTCTCCTTCTTCGGTCCACCCGGGCGGGGTGGAATCGAGCGGAGAGACGAGACAGGAGGGACACCAGTTGTAAAGAGATGGCAAAGCCGGTCCGGGGGTGGGTCGGTGGGTATTACACCAACGGCTCGTCCCTGGGTACGAGCATCACCCGGTGCAGATTGCAGCGTGGGCCCAGCTCCTCCGGTACGGCCGCCTGGTGCGCCTGGAGAGCCATGCTGACGAGACTGATGAGCAGGTCGACGTCCGAGTCGCAGTCGAGGTGGACCGTGACCCAACGGGAGCCCGGGAGCAGGCGGATGGCCGTGGAGGCGCGCAGATCGCGGGAGAGCCGGTGAATGGCCTGGCCGGTCAGGTGGAGGTCCACCTCGTGCGCGGAGTGGAAGTGGACGATCTCGCTGTGCGCGGAACGCAGGGCGGGACCCGTACCGCACGCGGCTGTCACCGTCGTGAGGTCGGGCCAGTTCGCCAGTCGCTCATGGGCGCGCTCGGCCGGTGTCATGCTCCCATCGTCGCCGGATAACCGCCCCGCTACCAGAGGTTGAGTGTTCCGTAACCTCGCCGTGAGGTGAAAAAGAACGGAGGGCCACGGTACGCATGCACACCGTGGCCCAACAGTCCATCACCGCACGTCAGTTACGAGGCGTCGGCCTCAGGTACTACCCGGGTACTACTCGCCGGTCTCGGGCCGCTCGGCGTCCGCCCAGTGCGTGTGGAACGCACCCGGATTGTCGACCCGCCCGTACGTGTGCGCCCCGAAGTAGTCCCGCTGCCCCTGCAACAACGCGGCCGGCAGACGCTCGGC
>NZ_JBLRVY010000034.1:0-135024 GCF_048159485.1 Streptomyces sp. 4F14 | reverse complement strand
TCAACGGCACCCTCACCGTCACCGCGATCGTCATCTGGCTCCGCGACACCGTCCAAGAGCCATCAGAAGCGACCTAGTGGGGTGGTGAGGGGGGCTGTGTGTCGGCTGCGGGTGGTTCGTGGCTGGTCGCGCAGTTCCCCGCGCCCCTAAAAGACCCGCGGCTCGCCGTGCGTCGGGAAGCGGGCGCTCAAAACCTGCGGCTCGCCGCGCGTCAAAAGGCGGGCGCTCCCCCAAGAGCGCCCGCCTTTTTCGTCCCGCCCCTTCTTTCCCCCGTGCTCCCCCACCCTTTTCCGGCCGACGCCCACCCCCGTGACGGCGCCGGCCGGTGTCTGAAGGTGCCGGGTGATGCCCTCCCCCGAGGGAGCACCGCCCGGCGATCACGAGATTAGGCCGGGTGTACGCATGAGCGGGGGGTTCGGTTGTGGCACCACGCGGCCATGGCCGGGAGATGCCAAGAGGTCACGGCGGGTGACTCGAACGCAGGTACGGCGAAATCGCGGATCGGATACCGTCTGCCAGACGCCACCGACAGATCTCGGCCGCAGGGCGGCCTTCGCAGGGGGAGCCATGCTGGAGACCATCGGCATCGACCAGTCGACCCACGACGTGTACCGGTCTTTGCTGCTGCACCCCTCCTGGACCCTGGAGGACATCGCCCGCGAGACGGGTCTCGCGGAGGCGGACGTACGCAGTGCGCTCGACCGGCTGACCCAACTCTCCCTGCTGCACGAGGCCGCGGGCCACCAGTTCGTGCCCGTGAGTCCGGAAATCGTCCTCTCGCCGCTGTTGCAGCGCAGGGAGGCGGAGTTGGACGAGCAGCGGGCCCGGCTGTCCCAGGAGCGGGCCGCGCTGGCCGCGCTGACCTCGGACTACGCGAACATGGCGGCGCACCGCGTGGACAGCGGGGTGGAGCGTCTGGAGGGCGTGGACGCGGTGCGGGTGCGGCTGATGGAGTTGGCTCATCAGTCACGGGTCGACGTACGGACCTTCGTGCCGGGCGGCGCGCTGAGCGCGGCGGCGCTGGAGGCGGGGCGGCCGCTGGACGAGCGGCATCTGAGCCGGGGTGTGCGGATGCGGACGGTGTATCTCGACAGTGTCCGCAACGACCAGCCGACGGTGGAGTACGCGAACTGGCTCGCCTCGCGCGGCGGCGAGACCCGTACGGTTCCGGCCCTGCCGATGCGGATGATCCTCTCCGACCACACGACCGCCGTGATCCCGATCGACATCGACGACAGCCGCAAGGGCGCGCTGCTGATCCGCTACCCCGGGATGGTGCGGGCGCTGGGCGAGCTGTTCGACATGGTGTGGGAGAACGCGGTCCCCCTCGGCTCGGCGCCCCAGGACGCGCCCCCGGACGCCCCCACGGACCGCGAGGCGGCCCTCCTGAAGATGCTGGCGGCCGGCCTGACGGACGAGGGCATCGCCCGCAAGATGGGCGTCTCGCTGCGGACGGTCCGGCGCAACACGGCGGAGTTGCAGCGGCGGTTGGGCGTGCAGAGCAGGTTCCAGGCGGGCGCGGAGGCGGTTCGGCGAGGTTGGCTGTGAAGTCGCCGCCGGAGTTCCTGCGGGTTGCTGGCCGCTCCCTGCCATGACCGGGGGCTGACAGCTTCCTCCGGCCGATCTGCGTACGTCCGGTGCCTAAGGTCGCCCCGTGTACGCAGTCAAGGTCGTTCTCCTCCCGTCGGCGTCCGTCGCCATGCCCAGCGACCAGCGGCTGGACGCCGTTGCCGAGACCACGAGAGCCGCCCCGCAGCCGGGTATCGCGCATGTGTCGCTGGCCCGGTGGGGGCGGCGGCTGGTCGGCATGACGTTCGTGGAGGCGGGCAGCCTGGACGAGGCGCTGGACCGGGCGCGGGACGGCTGGACGGGCTGGCTGAGCGTGCCGGGGCTGCTGCCGGACTGGGAGCTGGGCGACTGTCGTCCGGACCGTTACCTGTACGGGGAACCGCGGGGCGGTCGGGTGGCGTGATCATCGGTGTTCCATGCGTGACCTGACTGGCATGTGACTGCCATGGCCTCCTGAGGCCAGCCGATGCACATGACATGAGCACGGGCGCCGGACCATCATCGAAGTACGGCAACGAAGAAGACGGGGCAATGACAATGAGACACATCACCGGTCGAGCCGTCCGAACCGCCCTCGCCGCGCTGGCGGCCACCACGCTGGTGGCGCTGCCGCTGGCGGTGGCGGGGCACCAGGCTTCGGCTTCGCACGGGCCGCAGGTCGTCGCCGCCGGCGACCTGCCCATCAAGACGCCGAAGGACCCGAACGGGGACACCACGGGTAGCTGGGTCTGGGACGACTGGGAGTGAGCAGAGGGGCTTGATGAGAGGGCGGGTGCCGGGGGGCGCCCGCCCTCTCTCGTGCGGTCAGGGCGGGCAGGTCCCGGATTCCCCCGACGCCCGGTCGAGAGCGGGGCGTCGAGCGGCGATCTCCCCGCTCCCGACGAGCAGGTCGTCGGGCGTGCTGGAGCCCGGCGCGAGTTGTACGAGGACCCGGGTGCCCGGGGTGAGGGCGGTGTCGGTGACGAACGTGAGGGTCGCCGGGCCGGGCCTCGGACTGTAGGCGTGCGTCACCCGGAGCGTGACCTCGCTCCCGTGCACGGCGGTGACGGTCCCCTCCACGACCGTCGTGCCGCAGGCCGGGGACTCCGACGCGGTGGAACCCTCCGCCGAGGTCACGGACTTGTCGGCGGCGGAGCCCGCGTCACCGGGAACCGTGCGGCCGGACAGAAGCGCCGCCCCCGTGCCGAGCAGCCCCAGCACACCGACCGCGGCGACCCCGGCGAGCGCGATCCGCAGGCGCCGGTTCCGCGTGTCCCTGTTCCGGGTGACGGGGATGACCTGTGGATCCAACTCGTCGGCGATCAGCGCGAGTTGGGCACGGAGTACGTCGATGTCCTCACGGGCCGCGCGCAGTTCGGGGGTGTCCGGGGCCGACTCGCCGGTGATCGCGGCCAGGAGGGCGGCGTCGTCCTCGTACACATCGTCCTTCTCGGTCATCTCACACCACCTCGTCCTCGTGCAGCCGGGCCCGCAGCGCCTTGACGGCTGTGTGCAGGCGGCTCTTCACCGTGCCTTCGGGGACGCCGAGTTGCTCCGCGATCGACGCCACGGGGAGGTCGGCGTAGAAGCGGAGGATCACCACCTGGCGCTGGGGGGCGGGGAGTTGGTCCAGGCCCTGGGCGACCGCCAGGGACAGCACGCTGGTCTCCTCGCCGGAGGGCTCGGCCGCGTGGCGCAGGGCGGCGAGGCGTTCGCCCAGGCGCTCCTGGCGGCGTTTCGCGCGGTGCCAGTCCATCGCCAGGTTGGAGGCGACGACGGCCGCCCACGCGGAGACGTCGCGCGGGGCGTCGTACCCCTTCGCGGCGCGTTCCAGGAGCCGTAGGCGGACCTGCTGCACCCCGTCCGGCAGGTCCGTCTGCGGCACCCCGCCGAGGGCCAGGACCGCGCGGACCCGGCGCTCCTGTGCCGCGTCCAGGGGGTCCTCCTCCTCTTTCCGGTCGCGGCGCGTCGTTCTGCGCAGCACTGACACCCCTCCCCCTCGGCGTTTCCTCTACGACGCGGGGCGGGGGCGAAACGTTCGTGGGGTGTACGTCACATCCGGGGGCGGGGTGCGGAACGGATTGCGGCGGGCCGGGGTCCTGGGGCGAACATCTCCAGCTCAGGGCGGGTACGGCCGGAGTTCTGGAGCCGTTCCCTTTTACGCGTTCCGGTGTCGTGGGCAAAGAATTGGACAGGTGGACCGGGGTGGGCCGCATGATGGAAACGCCCCAGACACATCAGGTACAGCTACAGGGAGTCGCCGTGAGGGTCGGAATCGTCGGAGCAACCGGGCAGGTCGGGACGGTCATGCGCAGGATCCTCACGGAGCGCGCGTTCCCGGTGACCGAGCTGCGGTTGTTCGCGTCCGCCCGGTCCGCCGGGTCCGTGCTGGACGGGGTGACCGTCGAGGACGCCTCCACCGCGGACTACTCGGGGCTCGACATCGTGCTGTTCTCCGCCGGGGGCGCCACGTCCAAGGCGCTCGCCGAGAAGGTCGCCTCGCAGGGTGCCGTCGTCATCGACAACTCCTCCGCGTGGCGGATGGATCCCGAGGTGCCGCTCGTCGTCTCCGAGGTCAACCCGCACGCGATCACCGCGCGGCCCAAGGGGATCATCGCCAACCCCAACTGCACGACCATGGCGGCGATGCCGGTGCTGAAGGTCCTGCACGCCGAGGCGGGGCTCGACGCCCTCGTCGCCACGACGTACCAGGCCGTGTCCGGGTCCGGGCTCTCCGGTGTCGCCGAACTCGCCGACCAGGTACGGAAGGTGGTCGACGACGCGGAGAAGCTCACGCACGACGGCAGCGCCGTGGACTTCCCCGAGCCCGGGGTCTACAAGCGGCCCATCGCCTTCAACGTCCTCCCCCTCGCCGGGAACCTCGTCGACGACGGGGCGGGCGAGACGGACGAGGAGAAGAAGCTGCGCAACGAGTCCCGGAAGATCCTGGAGATCCCCGCGCTGAAGGTCTCGGGCACCTGTGTCCGCGTACCGGTGTTCACCGGCCACTCCCTCCAGCTCAACGCGCGCTTCTCCCGCCCGATCAGCCCCGAGCGCGCCCTCGAACTGCTCTCCTCGGCGCCGGGCGTCGTCGTCACGGACATCCCGACCCCCCTCCAGGCCGCCGGTCAGGACCCCTCGTACGTCGGCCGCGTCCGCCGCGACGAGACCGTGGACAACGGCCTCGCCCTGTTCGTGTCCAACGACAACCTGCGCAAGGGCGCCGCCCTGAACGCGGTGCAGATCGCGGAGCTGGTGGCGGCCGAGCTGAAGGGCTAGTCCCTTTCGACGGCGTACAGGAAGCAGCCGTACACCACCGAGCGCACGTGCACCTGGGCCACGTCCTCGTCCTCGAACGCCCTGCGCAGCGCCCCGTCGAAGTCCTCCCCCACCAGTTCGCCGCCCATGATGTGCCCCTCCGCCGAATAGCGGCGCAGGACGCGGTGGTTGTCGGTGAACGCGGGGGTCGTGGTGTCGGCGGGGCCCTCGCAGGGGGCCGCGTGGATGAAGACGGGGCCCTGTTCGTCGTACGCGCCGGGGTTCTTCGCCCAGCGGCGGAGTGGGGCGTACGTGATCAGGGCGATCCGTTCGCCCTTCTCGCTGTCGCGGAGGCAGCAGCGGAGGGGGGCGCCTCCCTCGGGGTCGGTATAGGGGTGGAGGGGGTTGCCGGCGTCGTCGACGGTGCGGAGGGACTCGGGGATCTCGCGGACCACATAGTTCATGTCCCCTACGTTCGCGCCCGGCGGCAGGATGTGCTGGCGGGTTCGCGACGTCGGGTTCGGGGGACGGCCGGGGCCGCGAGGAGGGCGAGGGCGGCGCCGAGGTAGAGGACCGCTGTCGGGCCGTACGCGTCCGCCGTGCGGCCTCCGGTGAAGGCGCCCAGGGCTATCGCCGAGTTGAAGATTCCGGCGAAGAGGGCCGAGGCCGGCTCCCTCGCGTGGGGGACCGTCGAGGTCAGCCAGGTCTGGGCCGCGACGGAGACGCCGCCGTAGAGGAGGCCCCAGAGGGTGAGGAGGGCGGCGGTCAGGGGGAGGGATGTGGCGGCCGGGGCGAGGAGTACCACGGTCGTACCCAGGGACGCGGCCACGAGCAGGAGGGTGCGGGCGGGGTTCGTGGGGGCGCGGGTGCCGATCAGGAAGGTGCCGGCCACGCCTGTCACTCCGTAGCTCAGAAGTAGTACGCCTGTCTCGCCCGGGGTCAGGGCGGGGACGCGTTCCAGGACCGGGCGGACGTACGTGTACGCGGCGAAGTGGCCGGTCACCAGGAGGGCTACGGCGGTGAGGCCCCGCCTGAGGCGCGCGTTCCTGAGGAGTTCGGGGAAGGCCGCCAGGCGTACCGGTGTCCGGGCCGGGAGGAGGGGGAGGGTGAGGTGCAGGGTCGTCGCGACGGCGGCCGCGAGGGCCGCCAGCGCCGCGAAGGACCAGCGCCAGTCGGCGAGGGAGCCGAGGAAGGTGCCCGCGGGGACGCCGATCACCGAGGCGAGCGCGATGCCCGAGAAGACGATCGCCGTAGCTCTGCCGACGTACCTCTCGGGTACGAGCCTCGCGGGGAGGCCCGCCGCGATGGCCCACACGCCGCCGATGCAGACGCCGACCAGGGCGCGGGCGACGAGCAGGACGGTCAGCTCGGGGGCGAGGGCCGAGAGGAGGTTCGCCGTGGCGAGGAGGGCCAGGAGGGCGGTGAGGACGCGCCGGCGGTCCGCGCCGCGGGCGGCCACGGGGAGGAGGGGCGCCGAGACGGCGGCGACCAGACCGGGGAGGGTGACGGCCAGCCCCGCCGTGCCCGTCGAGACGTCCAGGGAATCGCCGAGGGACGTGAGGAGGCCGACGGGGAGCATCTCGGTGGTGACGACGGAGAAGGTGGCGGCGGCGAGGGCGAGGACACCGGGCCAGGGGGTGGAGGACATGCGTCCACCTTTCGCGCCGGGCCCCCGGGGGAACAGGGTCCGTGGACAGTGGCTGGGTGCCGGGATACGGCACGTGGAAGGATGGCCACAACCCACGCATAACGAGGAGATGACCGCGTGCCTGGCACAAACCTGACTCGCGAAGAGGCTCAGCAGCGGGCTCAGCTGCTCACCGTTGACTCGTACGAGATCGATCTCGACCTCTCCGGGGCGCAGGAGGGCGGTACCTACAGGTCCGTGACCACGGTGCGCTTCGACGTCGCCGAGGGCGGCGGCGAGTCGTTCATCGACCTGGTCGCCCCGGCGGTCCTGGAAGTGACGCTGAACGGGGACGCCCTGGACCCCGCCGAGGTGTTCGAGGACTCCCGCATCGCGCTGCCCGGCCTGCTCGCCGGTCCGAACGTCCTGCGGGTCGTCGCGGACTGCGCCTACACCAACACCGGTGAGGGCCTGCACCGCTTCGTCGACCCGGTCGACCAACAGGCGTATCTGTACACGCAGTTCGAGGTCCCGGACGCGCGCCGCGTCTTCGCCTCCTTCGAACAGCCGGACCTGAAGGCGACGTTCAGGTTCACGGTCAAGGCGCCGACCGGCTGGACGGTGATCTCCAACTCGCCGACGCCCGAACCCAAGGACGACGTCTGGGAGTTCGAGCCGACGCCACGCATCTCGACGTACATCACGGCCCTGATCGTCGGCCCGTACCACTCGGTGCACAGCGTGTACGAGAAGGACGGCCAGTCCGTGCCGCTCGGCATCTACTGCCGCCCCTCGCTGGCCGAGTTCCTGGACTCCGACGCCATCTTCGCGGTGACCCGGCAGGGCTTCGACTGGTTCCAGGAGAAGTTCGACTACGCGTACCCGTTCAAGAAGTACGACCAGCTGTTCGTCCCGGAGTTCAACGCGGGCGCGATGGAGAACGCGGGCGCGGTGACGATCCGCGACCAGTACGTGTTCCGCTCGAAGGTCACGGACGCCGCGTACGAGACGCGCGCGGAGACCATCCTCCACGAGCTGGCGCACATGTGGTTCGGCGACCTCGTCACGATGGAGTGGTGGAACGACCTCTGGCTGAACGAGTCGTTCGCGACGTACACGTCGATCGCCTGCCAGGCGTACGCGCCGGACTCGCGCTGGCCGCACTCCTGGACGACGTTCGCGAACTCCATGAAGACGTGGGCGTACCGGCAGGACCAGCTCCCGTCCACGCACCCGATCATGGCGGAGATCAACGACCTCGACGACGTCCTGGTCAACTTCGACGGGATCACGTACGCGAAGGGCGCCTCGGTCCTGAAGCAGCTCGTCGCGTACGTCGGGATGGACGCGTTCTTCCAGGGCGTGCAGGCGTATTTCAAGGCGCACGCCTTCGGGAACACGCGCCTGTCCGACCTGCTCGGCGCGCTGGAGAAGACCTCCGGGCGTGACCTCAAGTCGTGGTCGAAGGCGTGGCTGGAGACGGCCGGGATCAACATCCTGCGGCCGGAGATCGTCACTGACGCTTCCGGCGTCATCACCTCGTTCGCGATCCGCCAGGAGGCCCCCGCGCTGCCGGCCGGCGCGAAGGGCGAGCCGACGCTCCGTCCGCACCGCATCGCCGTCGGCCTGTACGAACTCGACGACGAGACCGGCAAGTTGGTGCGTGACGAGCGCATCGAGCTGGACATCGACGGCGAGCTGACGCCGGTCGCCGAGCTGATCGGCAAGCGCCGCCCGGCAGTCGTCCTCCTCAACGACGACGACCTGTCGTACGCGAAGGTCCGCCTCGACACGGAGTCCCTGGCCTTCGTGACCGAGCACCTCGGCGACTTCGAGTCCTCCCTGCCGCGCGCCCTGTGCTGGGCGTCCGCCTGGGACATGACCCGGGACGCCGAACTCGCCACGAGCGACTACCTCTCGCTGGTCCTCTCCGGGATCGGCAAGGAGTCGGACATCGGGGTCGTCCAGTCCCTCCAGCGGCAGGTCAAGCTGGCGCTGGAGCTGTACGCGGCACCGGCCAGGCGCGAGGCTCTGCTGACCCGTTGGACGGAAGCGACGCTGGAGCACCTGCGCGCGGCCGCCCCCGGCGGCGACCACCAGCTCGCGTGGGCACGGGCGTTCGCGGCGACGGCCCGGACGGAGTCCGAACTGTCGCTGCTCGTGGGCCTGTTGGACGGCTCGTCCACGATCGAGGGGCTCGCCGTCGACACCGAGCTGCGCTGGGCGTTCGTCCAACGCCTCGCGTCCGTCGGGCGGTTCGGCGAGGCGGAGATCGACGCCGAGTACGGGCGCGACAAGACGGCGGCGGGCGAGCGGCACGCGCTGACGGCCCGCGCCTCCCGGCCGACCGCCGAGGCGAAGGCCGCCGCGTGGTCCTCGGTCATCGACTCCGCCGACCTGCCCAACGCCCTTCAGGAAGCCGTGATCGGCGGGTTCGTCCAGCCGGAGCAGCGCGAGCTGCTCGCGCCGTACACGGAGAAGTACTTCGAGGTCGTCAAGGGCATCTGGGACTCCCGGTCCCACGAGATCGCCCAGCAGGTCGCGATCGGGCTCTACCCGTCGGTCCAGGTCTCCCAGGACATCCTGGACCGTACGGACGCCTGGCTCGCCTCCGCCGAACCGAACGCCGCGCTGCGGCGGCTGGTGTCGGAGTCGCGGTCGGGCGTCGAGCGTGCGCTGAAGGCGCAGGCGGCTGACGCGTAGCGGTACGTGCTCACCAGGGGCGCCCGGCGTTTTCGCCGCCGGGCGCCTCTCGTTTCACACCTTCTGGAGTTCGCGCGGCTTCGGTGCCGGTGCCGTACGGGTGGTGGCGGGCCTCAGCTGTCCGAGGACCGTCGCTCCCAACGCCACGCCCATGCCCACGAGTTGGAGTGCCGTGAGGGACTGGTCCAGTGCCGCCCAGCCGACGACCGCCGCGGTGACCGGGGAGAGGGAGCCGAGCAGGGAGACCTGGGTGACGGAGAGGCGGCCGATGCCGCGGAACCAGAGCCAGTAGGCGACGGCCGTGTTGGCGAGGGCGAGGTAGAGGTAGCCGCCGATCGCGCGGGCGTCGAGGGCGGGGGGCGCCCCTTCGACGAGGAGGGCGAGGGGGGCGATCAGGAGGCCGCCGGCCGTGAGCTGCCAGCCGGCGAGGGTGAGGGGTCCCGCGCCCTCGGGGCGGCCCCACTTCTTCGTCAGGACCGTACCGGCGGACATGGACGCCGTGGAGGCCACCGCGGCCGTCATACCCAGGGTGTCCAGCGCACCGGCCCCCTTGAGGACTACGAGGGTGACGCCGAGGGCCGCCGCTATGCCGGTGAGAAGGGGGCGGACGCTCGGACGCTCGCGGAGCAGCAGCGTCGAGAGGGCCAGCACGAACAGGGGCCCCACCGAGGAGACCGCCGCCGCGAGCCCGCCGGGCAGGCGGTACGCGGCGAGGAACAGCAGCGGGAAGAACGCGCCGATGTTGAGGGCGCCCAGCACACCCGCCTTCCACCACCAGGCGCCGCGCGGGAGGGTGCGGGTGAGGGCGAGGAGGAGCAGGCCGGCGGGGAGGGCGCGCATGAGGCCGGTGAACAGGGGGCGGTCCGGGGGGAGGAACTCCGAGGTCACGGCGTAGGTGGTGCCCCAGGAGACGGGGGCGAGGGCGGTGAGGAGGACGGTGGCGGATCTCATGGGACACCTCGGGTAGGGCACCTCGGGCGGTTAGCTCGATGATGATTAGCTCAACGGCGATTAGCTTAGCTCTAAGCTAATCAGAGTCAAGCTACTCAGGAGCAAGCCGGTGCCGCTTGAGATACTCCTCCCATGAGCACGCCCCCCAAGGACCCCGTGGACGCGATCGTCGACCAGTGGGCCGTCGCCCGCCCCGACCTCGACACCGCCGCGATGGAGGTCTTCGGCCGCATCTCCCGCATCGCCCGCGCCATGGGCGACCGCGCCGAGCGCGCCTACGCCCCGTACGGCATCTCACGCGGCGAGTTCGACGTCCTCGCGACGCTCCGCCGCTCCGGCGAGCCGTACTCCCTCTCGCCCCGTGAACTCTCCTCGACCCTCATGCTCACGACCGGCGGCATGACCGGGCGCCTCGACAAACTCGAACGCGCGTCCCTGCTGCGCCGCTCGCCCGACCCCCACGACCGGCGGGCCCTGCGAGTCACCCTTACGGAGGACGGCCGCAAGGTCGTCGACCAGGCGGTCGCGGCCGGACTCGCGGTCCAGCAGCGGGCGATCTCGGTCCTGGACGCACAGAAGGTCGGCCAACTGGCCGACCTTCTGCGGGAGCTGCTGCCGGGGGCTACACAGGAGTAGCCCTCGGGGGGTACCCGGTTAATACCCAGGGGGTACCCGCGTTGTTCAGGAAGCGGACGTCACGCCTTCGACGCCTTGGGCTCGCGGTCCTTCGACTTGTCGAGGACCCAGACCAGGCCGAAGATCGCGAGGAAGATGGCGATCGGCGCCACGACGAACAGGCCCAGCGTGTCGACGACACTCAGGCCCGGACCCGGATCGTCACCGTCGTCGCGCGTGAGCGCGAGCGCGGGGGACGACAACAGCAGCATCATCAGCGTCGTACCGGCCGCCAGGGTGCCGGCGCGCAAGGCGTTCTTCTTGTCCACGGTGCAAAAGTAGCGAACGCCGGGGGCGGGCGCTCGTCCGGGGTGCCTTAAGGGAGGGGCGGAGGGGGCGGGCGGGGTCCCTCGCGGGTCCGGCCGCCCGGCGCCGCTCACGGGAGCAGGACGACCTTTCCGCGGTTGCCGCGCGCCTCGATCACCCCGTGCGCCCGGCCCGCCTCCGTCAGCGGGAACTCCGCGAAGATGCGGGGGCGCAGCGCGCCGGTGTCGTACCGCTCCCACAGTTCGCCGATCCACCGCGCGTACGTCTCCGGCTCGCGCCGCGCGAGAGCCGCCATCTGGAAGCCGGTGACCGAGGCGCTGCGGACGAGGAGTTCGTACGCGTCGACGCTTCCGCCGCCCGAACCGAACGCGACCAGTCGTCCGCCCGGTGCCAACGCCCGTACGGCGGGCCCGAGTACGTCGCCGCCGACCCCGTCGAGGACGACGTCCACCGGCTCGCCCCAGCTCTCGTCGCCGTACAGCACCACCTCGTCGGCGCCGAGTCCGCGCACGAACTCCCCTTTGCCGGCGCCGCTCACGGCGGCCACGACGCGGGACGCGCCCCGGATGCGGGCGAGTTGCAGGGCGAGTGAGCCGATCGCGCTGGCCGCTGCCGTGACGAGGACCGTGTCGCCCTTCTCGACTCGCCCCGCCTCCAGGGCTCCTCGCGCCACGGCGCCGCTGCGGACCAGCGCGACGGCGTCGGCCGCGCTCGCCCCTTCGGGCACGGGTGACGCGAACTCCTGGCGGAGGAGGGCCAGTTCGGCGTAGGCGTGGGAGAAGCAGAGGCCGGTGACGCGGTCGCCCGGCTCGAACCCCGTGACCCCTTCCCCTACGGCCACGACCGGCCCCGCGACCTCCCCGGCCAGCGGGCCGACGCCCTCGCGGACCTTCCGTACGGCGGGCAGGGTGACGCCGATCGCCTCCGTCCGGACGAGGAGTTCGCCGGGGGCGGGGTCGGGGGCGGGGGCGGGGGTCTCTTCCAGGAACAGCACTTCGGGGCCGCCGCTGGCCTCGTACCGGACACGCCGCATGGCCACCTCCTCGTAGTCACCGGGGATGCCGGCCGATGCCGGGCCCTGTAGTCGTTGGGGTTCCCAACGGGTTCCGAGATTAGGGGCAAGGTCGTTGGGATGTCCAACGGTTTCTGGTTAGGGTGCGGGCATGAGCGAACCGCGTGCCCTCACCCACATCCAGTCCCTCCCCAGTTGGCTCGCGGGCCGGGTCGCCGCGCGGGGGCGTGAGCTGGTCGCGGAGGCGTTCGCGGCGGAGGGGCTGCGGCTGCCGCAGCACGCGGTGCTGGCGGCCGTCGCCGAGCACGGGCCACTCGCCCAGGCGGACCTGGTGCGGCGGCTGGGGTTCGACGCGAAGGACGTCGTACTCGTCGTCAACCACCTGGAGGAGAAGGGGCTCGCGGTCCGGGAGGCGGATCCGGCGGACCGGCGGAAGAACGCGGTACGGGTGACGGCGCAGGGGGTGCGGGTGCTGGAGCGGTGCGCGGAGCTGGCGGAACGGGCGAACGCGCGGCTGCTGGCGCCGCTGGGGGCGGAGGAGGGGGAGCGGCTGATGGAGCTGCTGCGGAGGGTGCACGAGGCGGCGGGGGTGGCTCCTGAGGTGTAGTGCGGGACTACCTCAGAGTGAGCCCGCCCCCGCCGGCCCTGCGCTAGAAGGTCAGGTTCCAGGCGTCGATCCTGCCCGTGTCCGAGGCGGCGTTGTCGTTGACGCGCAGCTTCCAGGTGCCGTTCGCGACCTCCGAGGAGGCGTTCACGGTGTAGGTCTGGGCGATGTTGTCGGCGCTGCCGCCGGCGCGGTTGTGCAGCGAGTAGACGGTGCCGTCCGGCGCCACCAGGTCGACCGCCAGGTCACCGATGTAGGTGTGCTTGATGTCCACACCCACCTTGAGGGTGGCCGGGGCGTTGCCGGTCACGCCGGTGACGGCGATCGGGCTCTCCACGGTCGCGTTGTCGTTGATGGTGACGTCGGTGAGGTTCTCGAAGTACGCGCCGGGCGGCGGGGTGGCCCCGACGGCCTTGAGCGCGTCGACCTGGCCCTCGCCGAAGAACGCGTTGTTGGCCGTCGTGCCCGTGCAGCGGCTGTCCGAGGGGCAGGCGATGTCGTTGGCCTGGGCGGCCAGCTTGGCGCGGATCTGCGCCGGGGTGATGCCCGGGTCGGCGCTGGCGATGAGCGCCGCGACGCCGGCCACGTGCGGGCTGGCCATCGAGGTGCCGCTCTTGCTGCCGTAGCCGCCGCCGGGGACGGTGGAGTACACGTTGCTGCCCGGCGCCGAGACGTCGATGACGCCCTGCCCGAAGTTGGAGAACGACGCCTTGGTGACGCCCGTGCCGTTGGCCGCGACCGTGACCACGCCCGGCAGCTCGGTCGGGATGTCGATGCAGGCGTTGGTGATGGTGCGGGTGACCGGCGTCGAGTCGTTCGGGCTCGCGGTGTCGGTCGTCTTGTGGGCGAGGTCGTAGTTCTCGTTGCCCGCGGCGGCGACCTGGAGGGAGCCCTTGCTCTCGGCGTACGCCTGGGCGCGCGTGACGCCCTCGATGATGGCGGCCTGGTCGATGTTGTCCGGGCAGTTGAACTGCCACGGGTCCGTGTAATAGCTGTTGTTGGTGACCTTGAAGCCGTGGTCACCGGCCCAGACGAAACCGCAGATGGTGTTCTCGGCGAAGAAGAAGGCGTTGCCCGGCTCGGCGACCCGGACCGCGGCGATCTTCACTCCGGGGGCCACGCCGACGACGCCCTTGCCGTTCTTGGCCGCGGCGATGGTGCCCGCCACGTGGGTGCCGTGCGTGTCGACGTCCCGCCAGGCGCCCGCCCGCGTGTCGGGCTTGCCGTAGGCGCAGGACACCGAGTCGGCCGCGTCGAAGTTGGGCGCCAGGTCCTGGTGCTGGTCGTCCACGCCGGTGTCCAGGACGCCGACCTTGACCGAGGCGGAGCCCGGGTTCACGGCCCACGCCTGGTCGGCCTTGATCTGGCTCATGTCGGCCCGGACCGGCTCGCCGGCCGGGGTCGTGGACTGGGACGGGTTGGCCGGGAGCGCCGGGTTGTAGGCGTCGGCCGGGACGTCCGAGGTGCGCGTGGCGCCGACCTTCTGCACGCCCGCGACGCCGCGCATGGTGGCGGCGAACCCGCTGGACGCCGAGTGGGCGACGATCACGCCGATGGCGTCGAAGGTCGAGAAGACGGTGCCGCCGTTGGCCGTGATCGCCGAGCGGACCGCCGAACTGTCACCGGGGGCGGTGATGACGAGGTAGGCGCGCGTGCCGGCCACCCAGTCCGCGGTCGTGGAAGCCGGTGCGGCGGCCGGGGCGGGGGCCTTGGCGGCCGACGCCAGCGCCTTCGCGGCCGGCGTGGTGGCGGGGACGGGGAGCGTGCCCGCGAGGGCGCCCGGGGCGCCGAACGCGAGGGTGGCGCCGAGCGTGGCCGCGAGCACCAGCGTGCGTCTGGGGCGTCTGGATATGTGGGGTGTCATGCGTCCTCCGGAAACGGCCCGGCCGCGCCGAGGTCACCGGCCGGCCGTACGAAACTAGTGGTGGACGCAAGATGTCAGGTTCATGCCCACATACGGAAGTACCTTTCCGTGCAGGGACGCCGTAGCGGCATGGCTGAAAAACGATGTAGTGCGGGACTACCTCAGAGCTACCCGCCCGCCCTCAGCGCCTCGAACAGCCCATGCGCCCGAGCCGACCCCGCCAGCTCCTCCAGGCTCACCGGCCGCCCTTCCCCGTCCGCGACCGGCAGGCGCCAGTTCGGGTACTGGTCCCAGGTCCCCGGCAGGTTCTGCGGACGCCGGTCCCCGACCGCGTCCGGCAGCCACACGCCGACCAGCGAGGCGGGCGTACGCATCAAGTACCGGTACACGGCCCGGACTTGGGACTCCTCGTCACCGGCGCCCCCGCCGATCACCGCCAGCCACTCCCGGACGTCGGCAGCGGCGGCGGCCCGCTCGGCGTCCAGCGGGCCGTCCAACAGGCCCAGCCGGTCCCGGAGTTCGATGTGCTCACCGCTGAGGCGGGCGGCGGTCGACGGCAGGTCGTGGGTCGTCGCCGTGGCGAGGCAGTCGGCACGCCAGTGTTCCGCCGGGACGGGCCGCCCGTCCCCGTCCCAGTCCCGCTCGAACCACAGCACGGACGTCCCGAGCACCCCGCGCTCCCGCAGGGTCTCGCGCACACCGGGCTCCACGGTCCCGAGGTCCTCGCCGATCACGACGGCCCCCGCCCGGGACGCCTCCAGCACCAGTACGGCGAGCATCGCCTCCGCGTCGTAGCGGACGTACGCCCCGTCGACCGGCGCCTCGCCCTGCGGGACCCACCACAGCCGGAACAGCCCCATCACGTGGTCGATCCTGAGCGCCCCCGCGTACCGGAACAGCCCCCGCAGCAGGTCCCGGAACGGGCGGTACCCCGCCGCCGCCAGCCGGTCCGGACGCCAGGGCGGCAACCCCCAGTCCTGGCCGAGGGAGTTGAAGGCGTCGGGCGGGGCGCCCACGGACATCTCCCGGGCGAAGAAGCCCTGTTGGGCCCAGGCGTCGGCGCCGCCCGGATGCACACCGACGGCCAGATCGTGCACGACACCGAGCGCCATGCCCGACTCCCGCTGTACGGCGCCGAGTTGGGCGTCCACGTACCAGGCGACCCGGCAGTGGAAGTCGACCCGGCTCATCAACTCCAGCCGCGCGCGGGCGGTTTCCTCGGACCGGGGGTCCCTGAGCCCCTCCGGCCACCGCGTCCAGTCCGCGCCGTACACCTCCGCCAGCGCGCACCACGTCGCGTGGTCCTCCAGCGCCTCCCCCTGCGCGGCGAGGAAGTCGCAGTACACGGCCCGCCTCCCCGGGCCCAGCGGAACGGCGGCGACGGCCTCCAACGCCTCCCGTTTCAGCGCCCACACTGCGTCCCGGTCGATCAACTCGCCCTTCTCCAGGACGTCTTGCCGCAGCACGGCACCCCGGGCCTGGAGCGCGACGCCGTCGACGTACGCGAACTCCGGGATCTCCTCGACCCGCAGGTACACGGGATCCGGGAAGCGGCGCGAGGACGGCCGGTACGGCGAGGGATCTGTCGGCGGGCCCGGCACGGCCGCGTGCAAGGGGTTGACCTGCACGAACCCCGCGCCGAGCCCCCGCCCGGCCCACTCCGCCAACTCCCGCAGATCCCCGAGGTCTCCCATGCCCCAGGACCGCTGGGACAGCAGCGAATAGAGCTGCACGAGCACCCCGTACGACCGCGTGGCGGGCGTGGGCAGCCGGGCGGGCGCGACGACGAGATGGGCGACGCCGGTACGCCCGTCAGGGGCGGTGACGGTCAACTCGTGTACACCGAGGGGCAGTTCCCCACCCCACTCGCGGACCTCCCCGCCCTCGGTGACCACCCGCACCGCGCTCCCCTCGGGCAACTCAGGCACCGCACCCCCCGCCCACCACACCAGCGTCGGCGCCACCACCCGCTCCCCCAGCACCCGCCGCCGCTCCCCGAGCGCCTCGCGCACGGCCTCCGGACTCCCCGCGTCCACCCCCAACGCCGCGAGCACCCGCACCAACGCGGTCTCCGAAGCCTCGACCACCCGCCCCGGCCCCGGACTGAACGCCGGCGCGACCCCGTACGACTCGGCGAGCTGCGCCAGTTCCTCATCAGCCACGGCAACCTCCTCGGGAGGGGGGACGGGTCATCCCAGCACTACCCCGTGCGTACTTCACGGACTCCCCCACAACTCCACACACCGCCCACTACAGTCTCTGCTTGTGCTGTACGTCACACCTGGGGGGGTTACATGAAGGAGATGGCCAAGGGCTCGAACGTGGCGCTGGCGGCGTTGAGCGAGAACGCCGGTTCGGTGATCGTGAGCCTGAGTTGGGTGAGCCCGACCGGCGAGGGGGACGCGGATGTGTCGGTGCTGCTGCTGGACGAGAACGGGAAGGTGCGCAGCGACGGGGACTTCTACTTCTACAACAACCCCGTCGCCGCCGACGGCAGTGTGCAGATGCTCGGGAAGACGCCGACCGACAGCGGTGACGAGGACCGGATCAGCTTCGATCTGACCGTGGTCCCGCCGGGGGTCGAGCGGATCGTCGTGGCCGCGAGCCGCTACGGGGGCGCCGGGTTCGGGGAGTTGGAGGACCTCAAGGTGATCCTGGCCGACGGGAGCGGGGAGGCGCTCGTCGCGTTCGCCATCGAGGACGCGGGGGCTGTCAGCGCGATCATCTTCGGGGAGCTGTACCGGCGGGGCGAGGAGTGGAAGTTCCGGGCGGTCGGACAGGGGTACGACGCCGGACTCGCGGGGCTGGCGACGGACTTCGGCGTCGACATCGAGGACGATGCGGGCGAGGACGAGGCGGCCGGGCCGTATGAGGGACAGCAGGGGGACCTGCAAGAGACTGCGCCGGAAGCCGGCCGAGAAGCCCCACAAGTCCTGCCGCAGGAACCCGTGTTGGGACTCGTCCCCGCGCCCCGGCCGGCCGCCGACGAAACGGTGCCGAAGAAGCCCGTGCGACCCAGGACCGCGAAGAAGAAAGTCACCGTCCCCAAGGCCCCTAAGAAGTCCCTCGCGGAGAACGAGACTTGGCGACAGGCACGCCTCTTCCCCGCCTCCGCCCTCAAGAGCGACCGGGACCGTGAGACCCGCGCGACCTCCGTCCTGCTGTCGGTCATGGCCCAAGTCCCCGAGTTCGGCCGCAGGCTCACCGCCGCGTTCGGTGCCCCGGCCGGCCGGATGGAGACGTTCACCGAGGTCTCGTTGCCGCACGGCGACACCCCGAGGCGCCCGGACGGGGTGATCCGGATCGAGCGGGCCGGGAAACTCTGGACCGCGCTGGTCGAGACGAAGACCAACGGCAACGCCCTCAAGTCCGAGCAGGTGCAGGCGTACATGGACATCGCCGCGCGTCGCGGGTACGAGGCCGTCATCACCCTGTCGAACGATGTGGCCCTCGAAGGCAGCCCTCTGGTGGACGTCAAGGTCGACGGACGCCGCAAGCACAAGGTCGCCCTGTGGCACCTCTCCTGGGCCGAAGTCGCCCACCAGGCGCAGATGTTGATCCGCCACGAGGGCGTCGGCGACAAGGCGCACGCCTGGCTGCTCCTGGAACTGCTGCACTACCTCCGCCACGACAACTCCGGCTGCCACGGCTTCCAGAACATGGGCGCGGCCTGGGTCCCCGTACGCAACGGCATCGACGACGAGACCCTCTGCGCGGGCGACCCGCGCGCGCTGGACGTCGTGGAGAGCTGGGAGCGCCTGGTCCGGCAGATCTGTCTGAGTCTCGGCGGCGAGCTGGGCCAGAAGGTCCTGCCGGTCCAGCGGGCGAAACGCGGCGCCGACCCGAAGGAGCGCCGCAGCCGCCTCGCGGACCAACTCTGCCTGGACGGACGCCTCTTGGCGGAACTCCGGATCGAGGGGGCGCCGGGCATCCTCGCGGTGAGCGCGGATCTGCGGACGGCGAGGCTCCGTACGTCGATCGAGATCCCGGCGCCGGAGCAGGGCTACCCCCTCACCTGGGTGAAACGCCTGGTCCGCCGCCTCGCGGACGCCCCCGCCGACCTCCACGTCGAGACGCTCGTCGAGGGCGACACGGGGACCGGACCGCGCGGCACCCTCGAACGCCTGCGCCCCGAACCGGCGGACCTCCTCCCGAAGAACCCCGACACCCGCATCACCGGCTTCCGCCTCTCCCTGCTCAAGGGCATGGGCAGCGGCCGGGGCAACGCGGAGTCGGGGTTCATCCGCAGCGTGGACGACGCGGTGAACCGCTTCCACACGGGCGTGGTCGTCCACCTGGACAAAGCGGGCGCGGCCTAGAAGTCGTCGGCCCCGTTGCGCAGTTCGTACGTCCAGTACCCGGTGAGCGCCTTCGCCGGGTCCACGGCGATGCCGTCCGTGCCGGGTGCCGTGACGGTGATGACCGTGGCGTCGCCCTCCAGCATGACCTGGAACGCCGTGACGGGCTCGTTGTCCTCGTCGACGCCGCCGTCCGACAGCTTGACCAGGGCGTAGGCGGGGGCGCCGGCCGCCAGGACGACCGGGGTCGCGGGCTTGCTCTTGGCGACGGCCGGGACGTCCTGCTTGTGGCTCTCCAGGAACTGGACGCGCGGGAAACCGGCGAGGCGGCAGGAGTGCCGGGTGGTGTTCTTCGCGGTCAGCACGATGTGGGTGTAGGGCGGGCCGTCCTGGAGGGCGGCGGTGATACGGACGTCGGCGGCGGCGCAGGCCGGCGTGGAGGCGGTCGCCTTGCCGCCGGTGGCCCCGGCGGCACCCGAGCCCTTGGAGCCCGAGGCCCCCGTGGAGCCCGAAGCCGAATCGCCCGACCCCGCCGTACCGGCGGTCTTGTCGACCGCCGACGTCGCGGCCACCGGAGCGGACGCCACCGTGGCCTCGGGCTTCGCCGCCCCCGAGGTCTCGGTACCCGTGCCGCTCTGGCAGGCGGTGAGGGAGAGCGCGAGGGCCGTACCCGCGAGGGCGAGCGTGGAGCGGTGCAGTGCGGTGTTCATGGTGGGGTTCCCCGTCGGTGATAGCGAGCCGGTGTCGGCGCGTCAGGCAGGTCAGCAGAAGGGCGCGGAGGCGCCCCCGCGCTTGTCTCCAGTCGATCACCCGGCACCCCCTCCGACCAGGCAGTTCTCCCGGCATAAGTGCGTCCGTCATACTTCTGCCGGGGGCTCTCATCCGGACGAGCCGGATGATCGGAGACATCGACGGTGCGCGTCGGCACGCCTTCCGCGGGCGATTTCGGGCAGCGGTTGCGGGGCCTCCGGGCCGATGCCGGACTGAGCCAGGAGGCGCTGGCGCACGCGGCCGGGGTGAGCGTCCGGGCGCTGGCGGACATGGAGCGCGGCCGTACGAAGGGGCCACAGCGGCTGACGGTGCAGGCGCTGGCGGAGGCGCTGGGCCTGGACGAGGCGGAGGCGGCGGGCCTGGAGGAGTGCGCGGCGGCCGGACGCCCGCGGACCAAGGCGGCCCCGACGGGTTCCGGGGCGCTGGCACTCCCCCGCGACATCCAGGACTTCACGGCGCGTGGACCGGCGCTGGCCCGGCTGCTGGAACTCGTACGGAACAGCGGTACGGGTATGTCGACGCTCGCCGGGGTCGGGGGCACCTGTCCGGGCACGTCGACGACCACCGCGCCCGGCACACCCCACCCGACCCCCACGGTCACCGTCGTCTCCGGTCAACCCGGCCTCGGCAAAACGGCGTTCGCGATCCACGCGGCCCACCACCTCACCCCCCACTTCCCGGACGGCCAACTCGCCCTGGACCTCCACGGCATGGACCCCGAGCCGACGACGCCGAGGGACGCGCTGGCCCGCCTGCTCGGCGCGATGGGCGTCGCCGACCCCGCGATCCCGCCCACCACCGACGACCGGGCCGGCCTGTGGCGCTCCCTGACCGACGGCCGCCGTGTCCTCCTGCTCCTGGACAACGCTGTCGACGAGGACCAGGTCAGACCCCTGCTCCCCGGCACCGGCCCGTCCCTGACGATCGTCACCAGCCGCCACACCCTCGCGGGCCTGGAGTCCGTGCACCGTACGGATCTGGCCCTCCTGCGCCGCGAGGAGGCCGTGGAGCTGCTGACCCGGATCATCGGCGCGGACCGGGTACGGGCCGAGGCGCAGGCCGCCCGCGACCTCGCCGACCTGTGCGGATACCTCCCGCTGGCCGTACGGATCGCCGGGCAGCGCCTCCTGAGCCGCCCGCACGAGCGCCTCGCGAAGCTGGTCGCCCGGCTCGCCGCCGAGGGGCGCCGGCTGGACGGGCTCCAGGCGGGAAGCCTGCGCGTACGGGCCGCGTTCGCGCTCTCGTACCGTCAACTCCCGCCTGCCTCAAGGACCTTGCTCCGGCGGGCCGCGCTGGCCGCGGGCGGGGACTTCAGCCCCGAGACGGGCGCGCTGCTCGCCGGTCTGCCGTACGGCGAGGCGGCGGCCCGCGCGGAGGAGCTGACCGACGCCGGGCTCCTCCAGAGCGACCCCGTCGCGGAGCGGTACGGCTTCCACGACCTGCTCAGGCTGTACGCCGCCGAGCAGGCGGAGGCCGAGGACGAGCCCGGCGTACGCGCCGAGGCCCTCGACCGCACCGCCGACTGGATGCTGCGCCGGGCCACCGCAGCCGCGCTGCACTTCGACGTCGACCACGCGCGGGACGGCGCACCGGGCGACCCCGACCCCGGCACCGCCCCCACCGGACGCGAGGAGGCGCGGGCCTGGCTGGAGGCGGAGCGGTCGCAGTGGCTGGCCGCGCTGCACTGGGCGCATGGCGCGGGCCGGCACCGGCAGGTCCTGGACGCGGCGCGGGCCATGCACTGGTTCTCCGACCTGAACCAGCACTGGGAGCAGTGGGTGGAGGTCTTCCGGCTCTCCGCCGGCTCCGCGCGGCTGCTGGGCAGCAGGCAGGAGGAGGCCGTCCACCTCAACTACCTCGCCTGGGCGTACAACCTGTGCGTGCACGACCCCCGCAACGCCCTGACCTCCGCCGATGCCGCGCTGGCGGCGGCCCGTGAGTGCGGGGACGGGCTCCAGCAGGGCTGGTCGCTCGGCTACGCCGCAGGCGCCCTCAACCGGCTGGGCCGCATGGAAGAAGCGGAGGAACGCCTACGCGAGGCGACCCGCTGCCTCGCCCCCCTGACCGCCCCCCAGGCCCGGCTCGCCGAACTGAGCCTCCTCAACTCCCTCGGCACCCTCCTGCGCCAGACCGGCCGCGCGGCCGAGGCCCTCGACATCCACCGCCGCAGCGAACGCATCTCCCTCACGGACGTCCCCGGCCGTACGTCCGACGTCATGGCCATGTACCAGGCCGTCGCCCGCCAGCAGATCGGCAACGACCTCGCGGCGCTGGAACGCTGGGCCGAGGCCGAGGCACCCCTCCGCCAGGCCCTCGCCTCCTTCGACGCGGCGCAGATGCCGTCGTGGTCGGAACAGGCGCGGCTGGATCTGGGCCGGGTGCTGGGGGCGACGGGTCACCCCGAGGCACGGGAGGCGCTGCTCACTGCGCATGACGCACTCGCGGAGATGCGGAGCCCTCGCCAGGCGGAGGCGGCGGAGGCGCTGGCCGCGCTCGACAGGGGGTAGTAGCGGTCGCCACGCAGAGCGGTTCACCTGACCGGGGGTCGGAGGGCGACGTAGGCGGCGTCACTCGTGAGGCGGACGTGCGGGATCGGCCGAGGTGTCCCGCTCCTCGTAGGTGTGTGTCCTTGCGTGCCGAGCCACTTGGCGTTACGGCCCTGACCGTCGTCCTCGTCGCCGGACTGACCTCGTGGCCTTCCTCCGCCTGGGCCGAGGGGCCGACGCCGTCGCCGTCGCCGTCGGAGAGCCGCAGGGCCGATCCGGTCGAGGTCTTCTTCACCGGAGGCGACAAAGTCCATTACCGCGTGGCGCAGTCAAGTCGACGTCGACATCATCGGCGTCGCCGACTCGCCGGACAAGCTGGTGACCCCCGTTCAAACCCACGCCTGCGGCGGCTGACAGGGAAGAGGAGCACGTCGTGAAGGACAGCTCTGGGAACGACGACGTAAGCCTTCCCATGAACGACTGGTCCCAGGACGGCCGGAACCGGCGGGTGGCCTGGCTGACCGTCTACCCCACGGTCGGGATGACCCGGCAGCACCTCCCGATCCTCCCCATGACCCGGGTCATGATCGACTCCATCCACCGCATGGGCCACCTGACCTTCACCGCCCCGACACGTTCTGGGACCTCCGGACGGACGCGGACTGGTACGCCCTCTCCGATCCGCAGGCCAGGACGGACGTCACGGTGACCGTCTCGACGGAACCGGGGTCGGAGTTCGATCCGGCGCGGGTGCTCGACCACGCCGCCGAGCGGTCGATCGGGCACCTGCGCATCGCCCACGCGACCGGTACGGCGTTCACCGCGTCCGCCCCCGAATGGACGCCGGACGCGGCCGCGTGGATCACGGAACTCGTCGTGAACTCCCTGCGGAACGCCGGGGCACAGGGGTCCGCGGTGATCACGGTGTCCGCGAGCTGAGCACCTAGCGCTTCTTCCAGTCCCCCACGAGCAGCCCGAGGATCACCTCGTCCACGAACTCCCCCATCACCCACGCCGAGGACTTCAGCACGCCCTCGCGCACGAAGCCGTTGCGTTCCGCCGCGCGCAGCATCGCGTCGTTGTCCGCGAGGGTCTCGACCTGGAGGCGGTGGAGGCTGCGGACGACGAACGCGTACTGGCAGAGGGTGGCTACGACGTCCGTGCCGTACCCCTTGCCCCGGGCGGACGGGAGCAGGCTGATGCCGACGTGGGCGTACCGGTTGTGGGTGTCGATGTCCCACAGGCTCGCCACGCCGATCAGTGTGCCGCCCTCCAACTCGACGACGGAGAAGGGGACACGGTCCTCCTCCACCTCCTCGTCCGCAGCGGCGCCCTTGGCGTCGGGACTGACCGGACGCCAGGGTTGGTCGTCCGCGCGGACGGAGTTGGCCACGTCGTTGAAGAGCTCGGTACGGAGGATGGGGAGATCGTCCTCGTGCCGGGCCCGGAGCCCGATCCTGGTGCCTTTGAGCATGTGAGCTTCTTATCGGGCGGGGTTGGAGGGGGGCAACTGGATTAGAGGGAGGTGGTGAAGGTGCGCCAGGTGGTGGGGGTGAGGGTGAGGAGGGGGCCGGTGGGGGACTTGGAGTCGCGTACGGCGATGGTGTGGGGGATGTTGCGGGCGACCTCGACGCAGTCGTTGCTGGCCGTGCTGTAGCTGGACTTCACGAACTGGAAAACGGGCATGTTCTACATTTCCTTGTACAAGCTGTCGATCAGCGCCACGGAGTCGTGTGGAGCCAGACTGAGCCGAGACGTGCGGTCAAAGAGCGTTGCGTAAGTATCGCTCTCAGCTTCGTTCTCCACCCAGATCATGTCCATGATGGTGTCAGCATGGACAACGTCGAGAGCCTTGTCCCCCGCGAAGGAAATGACACTGAACGGGCCTGCGATGCAGGGGTGAGCACCCGTTCGGTACGGCAGCACCTGAAGACGCACGTTGTCCAGCCTGGCGAACTCCAGTAGCCGTTCCAACTGGGCGCGCATGACGCTGTGGCCACCGACCTGCTGCCTCAGCGCCGCTTCCCAGATCACGGCGTGGTAGTGGAGCGGATCCTCACTCAGCAGGCGCCCCTGACGCTTCTGCTTGACCTCGACGATGCGCTCGATCTCGTTGGGGTCCTCCCAACGGCCTTCGGCGACAGCCAGCGCCCGCGTGTACCCGGACGTCTGAAACAACCCCGGAATCAGCGAGGGTTGCCACGTACGCACTCGGCTCGCGACGTCCTCCATGGCGATGAACTCGGCCATCGCCCCATCCCCCACAGAACCACGCCACCACCCCCTGGCCTTGCGCCGCTCACGGTCCAGCTTCGCCAGTTCAAGCAGCCGTGCCAGCGCCTCCTGGTCCTCCAATCCGTACGCCTCGCAAAGGATCCGAACATCCGGGTCCCGCATCGGCACCCAGCCCTGTTCCATCTTCACGATCTTCGAGTTGGTGGCGTTGATCGCCTCGGCGGCCTGTCGCTGTGTCAGCCCGGCCGCGTCGCGCAGGCGCAGCAGCTCCCCACCCAGCTTGCGCGCAAGGACAGTTGAGGTCCGGTTGCCCAGTGGTGTCGTACGAGTCACCGACCCAGTGTGTCCCATGAACCACAGCCCGTCACCCTTTGGAGACAATAATCTCCGATTCGCTTGCGCCCGAGAATCGAACCCCCCTACCGTCAGGCCAACCACCGCACAAGGGAGGCCGGAACAATGCCCACCCACCACGAAGACGAACGCACCTACACCCCCACCCCCCACAACGTCACCCGCGCCCGCACCCGAACCGCCGAACTCACCACCACCTGGGGCCACCCCACCCTCGCGGGCGACGTAGCCCTCGTCACCAGCGAACTCACCACCAACGCGATCCTCCACGGCTCCCTCCGCGACCACCTCATCCTCGTCCGCCTCTCCACCACCGACACCACCCTCCGCCTGGAGGTCAGCGACCCCCGCACCACCCGCATCCCGAGCCCCCGCGAAGCGATCCCCACCGAACAGTTCGGCAGGGGCCTCACCCTGGTCAGCGCCCTGTGCCACGACTGGGGCTACGGCCCCCGCGAGGGCATCGGCAAAACGGTCTGGGCGGAGTGGAAACTCTCCGACTGACCGGCACCTGGACGGGGAGCCGATGCACACAACCCGTTCCACCGGATCCCGCAGCCGAAAGAGCCCGTACAGACGAACGCCCCACCCCTCACCCTCCGCGACATCGCCCTGCCGACGATCACCGCCGGGAACGGCGTCGCGTCCCACGCCGAAGGCGGAGGCTGAGGTCGCCCAGATCCACGACGGCCACTCCGCCGACGCCCGCACCTCGCCATAGGGCTCCCGTCGGACCACTCCGCGATCCCGCCGTGGCGCAGCACGACCACCGAGACGAAGCCACAGCATCCGCCGGTGCAGTCGGGCTCGCCCAGCTCCACGCGTCGCTCCTCGCCGGTCACCCACAGGGGCCACGCCCGTCGGCGGGGAGCATCCGAGGCCCTCTTGAGCTACCCCTTCACCTTCATCTCACGAAACTCCTTCCTAACAGTTCGATAAAATTACAAGTTCCTCCACTTCATCCCCTCGCCCACGCCCTAGGTTCTACACACCAGTTTTGTGATCAAGCGTTCGATGGCCACCCACCCATGGCGTGACGGGCCGAGAGCTCCGACCGTGCGCACGGCTCCGCGCCTCTACCACCACCTGCGAGAGCCCATGCCCGACACGCAGTCCTCCGACTACACCAAGCGCCTCACCCGCCTGGAGACGTCGGGAATCAAACGGTTCCTGCCCACGCAAGCGCCCTACCGATGGAACCTCAAGCGTCTGAAACTCGGCAGGGTCCTCGACGTGGGCTGCGGTCTCGGCCGCAACCTCCTGAACTGTTCGCCGGAGAGCGTGGGGGTGGACCACAACGCGCACTCGGTCGCCACCTGCCGGGAACGCGGACTGACCGCCTACACGTCCGAGGAACTCGCGGAGGCCCCCGACTGCGGTCCGGGCTCCTTCGACAGCCTGCTGTGCGCGCACGTCCTGGAGCACATGGACGAGGAGCTGGGGGTCAGCGTCCTCGACCAGTACCTGCCGCTGATCAAGCCGGGCGGGTCGATCGTGCTGATCACCCCGCAGGAGGCGGGCTACAAGACGGACGCCACACACGTACGCTTCGTCGGCTTCGAGGAGCTCCGCAGCCACGCGGAGGCCGCGAAGGTGACTGTCACCCGGACATACTCCTTCCCCTTCGCCCGCCCGGTCGGCAAGGTCTTCCCCTACAACGAGTTCGTCCTCGTGGGCACAGTCCCCTCCTGACCGGCCCAGCCCTCACCTCGGTGAGGGCTTCTTCAGGGTCAGCTATTCACTCAGTACATATACCTGGTGCATACTGCTCCCCATGAGCACCCGTCACATCCTCCTGGGCCTGCTCGTCACCGGCCCCAGCCACGGCTACGACCTGAAGCGGCGCCACGACGAGCGCTTCCCGCAAGCGCGCCCGCTGGCGTACGGGCAGGTCTATACGACGTTGCAGCGGCTCGTGCGGGACGCGGTCGCGGAGGTCGAGGGGACCGATTCCGACGGCGGGCCGGAGCGGACCGTGTACCGGGTCACCGAGAAGGGGCGCGAGGAGCTGGAGGAGTGGGCGGCCGAGATCGCCCCGCCCGCCCCCTTCGTCGCCAACGAGATCTTCGCGAAGGTCGTCGTCGCGATTCTCAGTGGCGGGGACGCCGGGGCGTATCTCGCCGCCCAACGCGCCGCGCACATGGAGCGGATGCGGGAGCTCACCGCCGTGAAGACAGGGCGGGGGGCGGACCTCGCGACCGTGCTGTCCGCGGACTACGCCCTCAACCACCTTGACGCCGACCTCCGTTGGATGACCACCACGGGGGCCAGGATCGTCACACTCACCGAGGAGGTCGACGCCGGATGACGGACAGTGCGCTGCTGTCGGGGCTCGGACTGGGCAAGACGTACGGTGCGACACCCGCCCTGCGGGACGCCTCGCTGGAGCTGGCCGCGGGCGAGATCCTCGCGGTGACGGGGGCCAGCGGGAGCGGCAAGTCGACGTTGCTGCACTGCCTTTCGGGGATCGTGCAGCCGGAGAAGGGCTCGGTCGTGTACGCCGGGAAGGCGCTGGACGGGCTCGCGGAACGGGAGTTGAGCGAACTGCGGCGTACGGAGTTCGGCGTCGTATTCCAATTCGGGCAGCTCATACCGGAGTTGACGGCGCTGGACAATGTCGCGCTGCCGCTGCTGCTCGCCGGGCAGCGCCGGGACACGGCCCGGACCGAGGCGCGGGAGTGGCTGGAGCGGTTCGGGGTGCTGGGCCAAGAGGCCCTGCGGCCGGGGGAGATGAGCGGCGGCCAGAACCAACGCGTCGCCCTCGCCCGCGCGTTGATCACCGGCCCCCGCGTCGTCTTCGCCGACGAGCCCACGGGCGCCCTCGACTCCCTCACCGGCGAACAGGTCATGACGGCGCTCGTCCACACGGCCCGCGAGAACGGTACGGCCGTCCTCGTCGTCACGCACGACGCGCAGGTCGCGGCGTACGCGGACCGCGAGGTACGGATGACCGACGGGGTGGTCGAGGCGGCGGAGGTGCCGGCATGAGCACCTCCCCCATGAACACGTCCCCCATGAACACCCTCACCAACGACCTCCGCCTCTCCTGGGCCCTCCTGCGCGGCTCCGACCGGCGTGAGTGGTGGCGGATCGGGCTCACCGCCCTCGGCGCCGGGCTCGCGACCGGGCTCGGGCAGTTCGCCGCCGCCCTGTGGTCGCTCCGGGGGTACCACGAAGTGCCGTACGCCGCAGGGCTGTTCAACAGTCCCGGTGAGCGGCGCGGCATCGTCTTCGCGCTGGTCCTGCTCCTCGTACCCGTCCTCGCGTTCCTCGGGCAGTGTGCGCGGATCGGGGCCGTGCACCGGGACCGGCGGCTCGCGGGGCTGCGGCTCGCGGGGGCCGGGGCGGGGCAGGTGCGGAGGATCGCGGCGCTGGAGACGGGGCCCGCGTGTCTCGTCGGGGCCGGGGTCGCCAGTGCCGTGTCCGTCGCCGTGCTGGCGAGCCAGTGGAAGGGGGCGAGCCTCTTCACCTGGGCCGGGGTCGCCGCCGTCGCGCTCATGGTGCCGGTGGTCGGCGCGGGGGCGGGGCTGCTGGCGCTGCGGCACGTGGTCGCCTCGCCGCTGGGGTGGGTGCGCAGGGTCCGGCCGCAGGTGGGAAGGGGTGCCTGGGCCGTGGTGGCCGGGTCGGTCGCCGGGGTGCTCGCCCTGACGTTCATGGTGTTCGTGCTGAGCGTCGGCCTGGTCCTCGTCCCCGTACTCATGCTGATGCTCGTGGTCGTCGTCGGGATCGGCGCCGTGGGGATCGCGGGGGCGCTCGCCCGGCTCGCGGGGCGGGTGCTCGCGCCCCGGGCGCGGTCGGCGGCCGTACTGATCGCGGCGGAACGGCTGCGGGACGACCCGTGGGCGGCGGCCCGTACGCATGCGGCGGTGCTGCTCGTGACCGTCGTCGGGACGGGGTACGTCAGTGTCCGCGCCGTCCTCGTCGACGCCCTCAGCCGCGGCCGGCACGCCGAGAGCGACGCCTTCTACCTCGCCGGCCTCGACCTCACCGCCGCCGCGATCGGCCTCGGCCTCCTCATCGCGCTGTCCGGCCTGGCCGTCGGCGCCGCCGAGTCCCTCGCGAGCCGCCGCCGGGGGCTCGCCGCGCAGGTCGCGGCGGGGGTGCCGCGTACGGTCCTGGCGCGGGCCCTGCTCCTGGAGACGGCCCTCCCGCTGGCCCCGGCGGTGCTCTTCGCGGGCGGCGGCGGGGCGGTGCTCGGCGCGTGGTACGGGGCTCTGGCGGACGTACCGGTGCCGTGGAGCACGCCGCTCGTGCCGCTCGCGGTGTACGGGGCGTGTCTGCTCGCGGCGGCGACGTCGTTGCCGCTGCTGGGGAGGGCCGTGCGGCCCGGGGAACTGCGGCAGGCGTAAGCCCGTACGGATCCCCCACCCCCCATGCCTCCCGCCCCGGAAACGCGAGGGGATTTCCGGGGCGGGTATACGAAAGCCCGGATCTCAGGCCGATATGCCGTCGATCCGGGCGAGTGCGTCGTCCGCGCCGTATGGCCGCAGGTACGGCAGCCAGCGCGGGTCCCTATGGCCGGTCCCGATGATGCGCCAGGCCAGTCCGGTGGGTGGGGCGGGTTTGTGGCGCAGGCGCCAGCCGATCTCCGTGAGGTGACGGTCGGCCTTCGTGTGGTTGCAGCGCCGGCAGGACGCGACCACGTTGTCCCACGCGTGCTGGCCCCCGCGGCTGCGCGGGATGACGTGGTCGACGCTGGTTGCGACGCCACCGCAGTACATGCACCGGCCCCCGTCACGCGCGAACAGCGCGCGGCGGGTCAGGGGGACGGGCCCCCGGTAAGGGACTCTGACGAATCGCTTGAGCCGGACCACGCTGGGCGCGGAGACTGTGACGGTCGCGCTGTGCAGATAGGCGCCGGAGTCCTCCAGGGAGACTGCCTTGTTCTCCAGGACGAGGACGAGCGCGCGGCGGAGCGGTACGACGCCGAGGGGCTCGTACGACGCGTTGAGGACCAGGACATGCGGCACGGATGCCTCCTTGGGCGTCGGCGGCGCGTGGCTCGCGCCGGGACGATCTGTCAGTCAGTCTCTCCTCTTGCCTGGTGAACGCGCCACCATGTCCCGGTAACGGGCTGGGAGTGTTTTCGACCACACCCCGATGATTTCCGCCGCCGGAGCCCTTCAAGCGCGGGTGAGACAGGTCTCTGTCACCTCGATCGGACAGACCTCCACACAATGCCCCGTTAGTGTGGTGAGCCTGCCCGCACGGTGACCTTTTCGTGACCTCGGGCCGCCGTTGCTCCTGGAGGTTCCCGCCGTGTCCCTGTCCGCCGTCTCGCCGACTCCTACGCCGTCGCCGTCCATGTCACCCGACGTGACCGTGCCGACGCTCCAGGACGCGCAGGAGAGCGCGACCAACGCCGCGAGCTGGGTCGAGCAGAACTGGTCGACCTGGCTGGCGATCGGGCTGCGGGTGCTGCTGATCGTCGTCGTCGCGGTGATCCTGCGGAAGTTCGTCCTGCGGGCGATCACGAAACTCATCGACCGCATGAACCGTACGGTCGAGTCCGTCGACGGCACCGCCCTCGGGGGCCTCCTGGTCAACGCCGAACGCCGTCACCAGCGCTCCCAGGCCATCGGGTCGGTCCTGCGCTCCGTCGCGTCCTTCCTGATCCTCGGCACCGCCGCCCTGATGGTCCTGTCGACCTTCCAGATAAACCTGGCGCCGCTGCTCGCGTCCGCCGGTGTCGCCGGTGTCGCCATCGGTTTCGGCGCCCGCAACCTGGTGACGGACTTCCTCTCCGGCGTCTTCATGATCCTTGAGGACCAGTACGGCGTCGGCGACCAGATCGACGCCGGGGTCGCGACGGGCGAGGTCATCGAGGTCGGCCTCCGCGTCACCAAGCTGCGCGGCGCCGACGGCGAGATCTGGTACGTCCGCAACGGCGAGGTCAAGCGCATCGGCAACCTCTCCCAGGGCTGGGCCACCGCCGGCGTCGACGTCACGGTCCGGCCCACCGAAGACCTCGACCACGTCAAGGCCACCCTCGCCGACGTCGCCGAACGCATGAGCAAGGAAGAGCCCTGGAACGAGCTCCTCTGGTCCTCCATTGACGTCGTCGGCCTCGACTCCGTCCTCCTCGACTCCATGGTGATTCATTTGACGGCTCGAACGATGCCGGGCAAGAAACTCGCTGTGGAACGGGAGCTGCGGTGGCGCATCAAGCGGGCGTTCGACGCGGCGGACATCCGGATCGTGGGCGGGGTGGCGGTGTCGGGGGAGGTGGAGGTCGTGGATCCTTCGGCGGGGGTGGCGGCGCCGGCGGTGTTCTCCAACGCTGATTCGCCGCAGGTGGCGGCTACTACGCCGATCTCAGGGCAAGGGCGGATCGCGGGAAAATAAGGGGGAATTCCTGTCAGAAATCCCTACATATAAAGAGCCAGCTTCCGAAATCACCATAGGACATCGGAAGCTGGCGTCACGCCCGGGAATCTAACTCCCCCGCCGCACACCAAGAGCGAAGAAGAGGATCACCCTACTGACAAAGCGCCGTCAACGCCATTCGGTAGGAATCTTCTTTACTTGCTCCAGGAGGTCCCAACCTTTGGGACGGAGTTTTGGGCGGCTCCACACTGCACCCTGCCCCAGCCAGTAGCCGCGATAGTTACGCAGACTCATGACACTGGCGTCGCCGACGTTCGGCTCGTGGTCACAGCACGGGCAGATATTACTCTCGTCCGGCCATCCCCCTTCCCAGAACGAAGACCCGTCCTCGTATCCACAGACACGGCAGATGGTCTCCCGATCAGACCCTGACAGAATTTCGGGATCAAGGGGATTTTCAGGGGTGGATGACATCTACTGTTCGACTCCTTCTGCGGCAGGATATTTCACCGCTCTACACCGTTTTCCTTGAGGTAGTGTTCAAGTGTAGGGTATCTGCCTGGGTCATATCCCCGAGGATTGGTGGCCGACGCGGGCTCCGGCCGCATCAGCGTTTTCGGTATGCCGTCTTGAGTGTACGAAGTCAGAGTATTAGTACTCTTCTCGTAGATCACATAACCCGTGCCGCCAGGGCGATCGAATATGCGGTACCCACTTGGAGGTGGCGTTTTATTCATGGATCTCATACGGTGAGCCAACTCCACATACTCCGTAAGTGAAGAAATCTCCGGAAATTCTCCCTTATGGAGGCCCCAGTGCCAGGCAGCATTTTCGACATTCTTCTTTTTCTTCGAGGCAGCCCAGACATGCGGGACCTTCCCATCGGCCCGCATCGACTTGCCGAACGCCTCGACCGCCGAAAGGCCGTTCTTCCCCCACTTGCCACCCGTCGCGCCCCAGCCGACGACGGGAATCACCGCCGCGCACGACAAGCCGGCGTTGATGGCGTCGCCCTCGGCCCCGTACCAGCCGCAGTTGGCGAGGTCGAATCCCTCGCCGACAACGGGGATCATGCCCGCGGCGTCCAGGACGAGATGGCCGCCGGTGGCGATGTAGTCCCACCAGCTGCTCTCGTCCCCTGCCGCGAGGTCGGCCAGGGCGTCCTCGAAGGCTTGGGCTTCGGCCACGTCTCGCCGGTAGTCGGCGTCACGGAGGGTTTCCTGGATCTCCTGGAGGATTTTGGTCGTGACGGCCCGGTACGCGTCGTCGGCGGCCTTTCCCGCCTCCGTCGACGACTTACCCGCGGCGTCCGCCGAGGCACGTGCCTCGTTCGAGGCTTCCCAGGCAGCGCCGGCCGAGCCCTGGGCAGCGACGGCCGAAGCGGTGGCCTGGGCAGCGGAGTTGCTCGCCTGGCGGGCCGCCGCGTGGGCGTTCGCCTCGGCCGTGCGGGCCGTGCGGGCGGAGGCTGCCGCTTGGGCCGCTGATTTCTCGGCGGCGGTGGCGGAGGCACGGGCCTGGGCGGCGTACTCGTCCGCCTGCTTGGCGGACGCGGCAGCCTGCTGGGCGTACCCGGCCGCTTCCGACGCCGCCTTGCGGGCCTCGGCGGCGACCTTCTGCGCGAGGGCCGCGTTCTGCTGGGCGGTCGCCGAGACCCGGGCCGCGCCCGAGACCAGCCGCTGGACACGTGCCACATGGGTCGCCGTCAGGAAGTCGGCGCGCTGAGCGGAGTACTGCCCGACGCTGATGAACGCGTGCAGCACGTCCGGCGGCCCGGCCAGGGCGACCTTCGCGGCGGCCGGCAGTTCGGCGCCGCCGCTCTCCATCAGCTGCACGGCGCGCACTCGCTCGTCGTCGGTGCGGGCGGTGAAGTAGCCGGTGGTGAGGAACTGGCGCATGCGGTCGGTGGAGTTCGAGTCGAGCACAGCGCGCCCGGCCTCCGTCACCCCTGGACCGGCGCCGTCGATGAGCCTGGTGATCTCGATGCGGTAGTCGTGAGCAGCCGCCGTGTGCTGGCCGGTGGCCAGGAACGCGCGGATAGAGGCGGCGTCGCCGTCGAGCGCGGCCTCGGCCGCCGTACGGACGTCGGCGGACTCCGCGTCGGTGGCCAGCTGGAGGACCCGGCCGTGTTCGTCCTGTTCCTCGGCCCGCTTCAAACCCGTCCGCAGGTACTCGACGACCTGCCCGTCCGAGACTGCCAGCGCCACCTCGGCCGCGGTGACACTCCATGGGCCACGCGTCGACGCGATGTGCAGCGCGACCTTGCGACCCTCGGCCGCGGCTTCGACCACGTCCACGTCGGGCCGTGCGGCCTGTTCGGCGAGGGCGGCGGACTCGGCGTCCTTCGCCTTCGCCTCTTCGGCACGGGCCTTTCCGCGTGCGTCGCGCTCGACGGTCAGCTGCTTGACGTACTCGGCACGGTCCGTCGACTGCGCGCTGCGGGCGGCCAGTTCGGCCGTCTCGGCTTCCCGGGCCAGGTCGAACGTCTTGCGCGCCGTGGCGACGGCGGCGGTGGCCACGTTCGCCGCGGCGGTGGCCGCGTTCGCGTGCTTGGTGGACTCCGTGGCGGCCTTCGCGGCGTCGCCCGCGTGTTTCGCGGCCTCCTCCGCGGCTGCCGCGGCGTTCTCGGCGTGGGTGGCAGCCGAGTTGGCGGCGTCGCGTGCCTCGAAAGCGGCCTTGGCCGACCGGTTCGCCAGTGCCTGCGCGGTGTTCGCCGCGCTGGTGGCGTTCGCGGCATGCCGATGGGCGTCGGCAGCGGCGGCCCGCGCCCGCTGGGCCTCGGCGTCGGACACGCCCGCGTGTCCGCTCGCCGCGGTCGCCGCAGCCGCAGCGGCATCCGCGTTGGCTCCTGCGCTGATGGCAGCCTGCGCCGCGTTGCCCGCCTCGGTGGCGGCCTGCCCGGCGAAGTCGGCGGCGATGGCTGCGGTCTTGGCACCCTGCGCGGCGTCCCTGGCCTTCTGCGCGGCCTGGTTCGCGGCGTCGGCCTTGGTCACGTCGGTCGCCGCGTCCGCTGCGGCGTTACGTGCCTGCGACGCTGCCTGGGCAGCCGCGGCGGCAGCCGATGCGGCCTGGGAGGCGGCGTTGGCGGCGATCCGCGCGGAGGTGTTGGCGGCGGCTGCCGAAGCGATGGCCTGCTCGGCCGCGCGCGCCGCACCCTGGGCGGCGTCTGCGGCTCGTCCGGCCGCGCTCGATGCCCGCCGGGCGTCGGCGCCGGCGGCCTCGGTCTCCTTCGCCGCCTTCTGCGCGGCTTCCTTGGCGAGCTGCGTGGCCTCGATCGCCCGGGCCGATGCCTCCTTGGCCGCCTCGGTCTCCTTGGCTGCCTGCCGTCCCGCTTCCGTCGCCTGCTGCGCAAGGTCGGCGATCGTCGCCTGTTCCTGGTCACGTGCGCGGGCGATGTACTGGCCGACGGCGAGGAACTCGCGCACGTCGTCCACCGTGCCGCTCAAAGCCGCACGGCCGGCCTCACGGGTGGCCTGGCCACCCGTGCTCATGATCTGTACGAGGGCTACGCGGTCGTCACTGTCGCGGGCCGCGTACTGGCCGTCGTTCAGGAAGCCCCGGACGTCCTGGATGGTCCCGTTCAGGGCCGCCCGGCCCTTGGCCTGCACCTCGCGCCCGCCGAAGGACACGACCTGCGCGGCCTGGACCCGCTGGTCCTCTTCCAGCGGCTTCTGCCAGCCGTCCTTGAGGAACGTCGTCAGCTGCTGCGGGGTGCCGGCGAGCGCCGTCCGAGCAGCCTCGCGCACCGCGCGCCCGCCCATGGAGAGGATCTGTACGGTGCCGACCCGGTCGTCGCTGAGCTGCGCAATCGCCGCTTCCTGGTCCAGGAACCGGCGGACGTCCGTATCGGTACCGGTGAGAGCGACCTCAGCCGCCGCGCGTGTACCGGGTCCCCCGGTCTTCCAGATTGCGAGGACCTTGCCCCGGTCCGTCGGCGGAATGTGTTCAAGGCCCGTCGGATCGGGTTCGAATGGCTCGTCCACCGCTGCGGCGGGCACACCGGACATGAGCCCGCCCAAGAGGGCCATGAGCAACGAGAGACTCAGCGCCGTGGCCGACTGCCTGACTTTGCCGCGCCGGACTACGGCAGCCCCTTCCGTAAGGAGCTTTATCGATTTATTTTTTCTTCTTGTCAAGAAACGACAACCTCTCCGCTTCATGAGGTGGCTCCGGCCCGCCGAGCGAGCCGGAGCCCTGTCAGAGGTCAGTTCCAGCTGCCGGTGAGGGCGAGGGACGTGGGGTCGGCGGGGGCGCCGGGGGGTGTGTCGGCGGGTTCCCAGGTGCCGTCCACGTGGCGGATCGTGTGGAGGATGCGGCCGTCGCGGATGACCGCGGTGTGGAACTCGTTGTCGACGGTCGTGGCGTCGACGGCGGTCACCGGGCCGGTGCCCAGGACGCCGGTGAGGTTGCCGAACGAGGTCCAGGTGCCGTCGGCGATGCGGGCGACGTGGCGGGCGGTCCCGGTGGGCTCGACGAGGACGGCCTGGAGGTCGGCGGTGCTGGTGCCGGAGAACGCCATCGAGCGGACGGTGGCCGGTGCGCCGGAGATCTTCGTGATCTCGCCCCAGGTGTCCCAGGTCCCATTGGTGTTGCGGATCGTGTGGTACGCCTTGCCGCTGTTGGCGATGACACCGACGTGGGTGGTGTCGCCGACCTTCGTGACGGTGACGTCGGTGGGGCTGGTGAGGGTGCCGGCCGCGGCGGTGACGTCGCCCCACTTCGACCATGTGCCGGAGGCGTCCCGCACGGCGTGGTGGACCCGGCTGCCGGTGATCGCGACCAGGCCCAGGTTGGAGCCGATGGAGGTCACGGCGATCTTCTTCAGCCCGGCCAGTGCGCCGAGTTCGCCGGTCAGGGGACGGAAGGCGACCCAGGTGCCGTTGGGGTTGCGCTTCGCCTCGTACACGACGTTGTCCGCGCCGAGGGCGAGCACGGTGTTCGTGCCGCTGACGGCCGCGTCGGACGCCTGGGCGATGTCGCCGATACCGCCGGCCGCCCGCTCGACGTCGCCGAAGGCCGACCAGTCCCAGTTGCTGTCGCGCGCCGTGTGGAAGAGGTCCTTGTTCGCGACGGTGACCATCTGCAGACGCCACGGGGTGAGCGTCGAGGCGGTGGACTGCCTCACCCAGGCGGCGAGGTCGTCGACACGGGTGGCGAGAGCGTCGGTACGGGTCTCGGTGACACCGAGGCAGCCTCCCTGCCAGGACGCGGTCGTCACCGCCGCGAGCTCCAGCAGGCCGTCCTTCTCCCGGAAGACCGGCGCACCGGTGTCGCCCTTGCAGACCGGCGTGCCGTCGATCTGGAGCTCGGTGGCGTCGACCCGGTTGACCGTGAACGTGCCCGAGCGCAGCGTACCCGGTATCCAGGTGTCCTTGGTCCGGCCGTATCCGGTGCCCTTGAACTGCTCGCCGGCCGTCGGCGCGGTCGCACCGATCCGCAGCGGGGTGATACCGCGTACGGGGGTGGCGAGCCGGGCCAGCACCAGGTCACGGTCCGCGTGCGGGACCAGTTCCACGACGTCCCTGACCTGACCTGCCGTGGTGGCGAGGTCGGTCCGGCCGATCGTCGCGGTCGTCTTCCATTTCGGCGCACCCGCGGCGACCGTGAAACCGGCCGAGGGATCGGCGGCGAAACAACTGCTCGCGGTGAGAATCCACTGCGCGTTGACCAGGGTGCCGGTGCAGGAACGGAACGTGTCACCGATTGCCAGTTTCGCGGTGAACGCATATGACGGGGCTGCTACAGAAGCACCGTCCAGCGCTGTGGCCTGGGTGCTGGTGCCCAAGGAGACGGCGACGATCGAAGTCGTGACGAGCGCGGTGGTACGCAGACGTGATGGGGTACGGCGCATGGAACACTTTCTGTGAAGTCCGCTGAGAATGTGCTGGATCGACTCGGCGGCGCGGTCGAGCGCGCTCACGCCGAGGAGAGACGGGCGGATCAGCCCGTGACGCGCAGTTCGAGCAGGACGGTCGGCGTGCCGCCGACTCCCTCGCCGACACCCTTGAACTCGCCCTTGGCGACGTTGACGGTCTGGCTCTTGCCTTCGGCACTCAACTCGGCGCGGACCGCACGGGCTTCGGTGGCGAGTGCGTAGACCTCGGGGACCTCCAGCGTGAGCCATCCGGTGGAGGCGGTGGAACGGAAGCAGAACCTGCCGTCGGTGCTCTCCCGGGTCCAGACCTGGATCTGGTTGGTGGCGGCGCTGTCGCAGGTGGTGAGGGTGATGCTGCCGTCGCCGCGCTTGAGGGTGATGCCCTGTTCGGTCTTGATCCTGGCGGCGTCGGGGTACGAGAAGTCCTCCACGACGACGGGAGGAGCGCCGTCGGCGGTGGTCCGGACGGTGGTGGCCGGGGTGGCCACGGCGTAGGTGGCGACGCCGGCCAGAGCGACGGCGCTGATGAGAGCTGCGCCCAGCAGTCCGAGAGGTCTGGAAATCACGAAGAATCCCTCCGTGTAGGGAACATTGAAGAACACAGAGGGGTTGTTCGATCAGTCGAACCAAAGGCGAAAGAAAGCGACGGCCCGAACGAAGGAAATGAGGCGAGGTGACACACGTCACTCGCGGCGAATTTCAGCCTTCTGGCGTGAAATCTCGTTAACTCGGCCATCGCCGAAGCAGCCCCCCTGCGAGAATCGAGATTAACAAAGGCGAGAGGAAAAACAAAGCCTTCGCAAAATAGACGTAAAGAGGGGGTGTTCTGCCTACTCGCCCTCAAAACGGGCGAAGTATGTCAAAGATCAACACATCTGGTGTCGGGCTGGGCGTCGGCCATGTGGTGGCTTTGTTTTCACTTTGTGTTTTGTTAGGGTCTCCCTCTCTGTAAGGGGGAGTAGCCGTGTCTGCGGCCGGTGAGGGTGGGGACCCGGGGGCATCTCTTTTCGTCACCTTGTGTCTGCGCTCCCTTGTTCGTAGTCCGCGACCCGTGGGGAACTCTTCGTGATATCCGGAACCGACCTGCCAGACATAGCCACCCGTCAGGTCAGGGTCGGGACCCGTACATTCACGTACACGCCACGCTGGTCGCACGGCACCGTCGCCGAACTGCTCAGAGGGCGCAACAACAGCCTGGGGCTGCTCCGACTTCTGTTGGCCACCGCGGTGGTCGCGTCCCACGCCCGGGTTCTCGGATACGGCGGCAAGGAGTTCGGCCACACCTTCACGGGCGGCCAGACCGACCTGGGCAAACTGGCGGTGTACGGCTTCTTCGTCCTCTCGGGAATCCTCGTCGCCCGCAGTGGCGCACGGCTTCCAGTCGGCCGGTTCCTGTGGCACCGGGCGCTGCGGATCCTCCCGGGGTTCTGGGTGTGTCTGGCGGTGACGGTGCTCGTCGTGGCGCCGTTGCTGTACTGGAAGGTCCACTCCACCTTCGCGGGACTGAACGGCCCCGGCGGGCTCGTCGCGCACGTGAAGGCCAACTGGCTGATCGCCACCCGGCAGTACGACATCGCGGGGCTGATGCAGCATCAGCGTGTCGCCGGTGTCACCCACAACGCCGCCTTCAACGGCTCCCTGTGGACGCTGCGTCACGAGGCCCTGTGCTACGTCGTCGTGGCCGTCCTCGCCGTCACCGGCGTCCTCACGCGCGCGCGGCGTGCCGTACTCCTGCTCACGGGCTTTCTCGGCTGGCTCGTCATCCGGCAGGCGATCGACGAGCGGTTCTGGGCCGGCGCCTACGACGCGCACTACTTCCACGCCGTCGACCTGCCCGGCGTCGGCTTCGTCACGCCGGTGTGGATGATCTACCTCGGTTTCGCCTTCTCCCTCGGGATGCTGATCGAGCTGTACAAGGAGCGCATCCCGGTCAGTGACCCGCTCGGTGTCATCTCCCTCGTGGTCATGGCCGGCAGCCTGCACTTCGGTTACTTCTTCGTCGTCGGCGTCCCGGCCTTCGCCTACGCCCTCCTGTGGCTCGCGATCCGCCTCCCCGGCCCCTTCCGCCGTATCGGCGCCCGCAACGACTACTCCTACGGCATCTACATCTACGGCTTCCTCGTCCAGCAGACCCTCGCCGTCCTCGACGTACCCCGTTTCGGGCTGGCCGTCTACTTCGCGCTGACGATGGCGCTCACCGTCGCGCTGGCCGCCGCGTCCTGGCACCTCGTCGAACAGCCGGCGCTGCGTCTGAAGGACCTCGGCAGGAGCACCCCCGCCGGACCCGCCCCTGTCTCTCCCGCCCCGGCCAAGGAGAAGGCCGCTGTGGGCTGACTTGGGGACGCGGTCGCATCGGAACGAGGGGGGTACTTATGACCATCGTGGAAGGAAGGGGACAGCAATGACGTCCACCCCCGGAAGCCGCTCCGAGTTCGGGAGCCTGAACGGCCCCGAGCGGGAGACCACCGACACCAGCGACGGCGGGTACCCCTTCGGGGAGCCCGGCTGGCCTGACGAAGACACCCTCTGCCCGTGCTGCGGTGACGAGTTGAGCGTTGGCGACGAGAGTCCACGCAGCGGGCATTGACTCGGCCGGAGCGCTGCACGAGATGCCCCCGAGGCGGAAGTCCACGGTGGTCCGGATGAACTTCAGTTCGCCGATGTCTCCGCCGGCCGTCCGGTTCCTGATGCGCCGTACCCGTACAGTCACTGTCCACTCGCCGACGCCCTCCTCCCCCACGTACCGCGGGTCGGCTGGAAGCCTGGAAGACCCCCATAAGGAACCGAACACACGCTCCCCGCGTATTCATGGGCAGAAGGTCCCCGCGCAGGTGGTGACACGAACCGATCAAGATCCAGTGAAGTCCGGTGCGCGGTGGGCCTCGGGGCGGTGATACTTGCGGCGCGGACGGGACCAGGGGGAGGTCGGCAGTGGGGAATCGGCCTGATGCGGGCGGCCGGAGAACGGCGTGGGCGGAGAACAGTGAGCGCCTGAGGCGCGCGGCGACGACGGAGCCGGGCCGGCTGCGGATCATCGGCGCGGTGCTGGCGGTGCTCGTCGTGGCGTTCGGCGCGGTGACCGCCTGGCAGATGACCGACCGTTCGGACGCGGCCGACGACGTCCTGCACAACAGCCAGCCCCTGACGAGCGACGCGGCGGACATCTACCGCGCGCTCGCGGAGGCGAACACGGCCGCGTCGAGCGCGTTCCTCGCGGGCGGCCAGGAGACGCCCCAGGCCCGCCGGACGTACGAGGAGAACATCGACGCGGCGGCGCGCAAGCTCGTGAAGGCGGCGGGCAGCGCGCGTCCGGGTTCCGCCTCGGCGGAGGCGATCACGAAGCTGAACACGGCCCTGCCGGTGTACAAGGGTTTGGTGGAGCGGGCGCGGACGTACAACCGCCTGGGTTTCCCGGTCGGCGGCGCCTATCTGCGGTACGCCAACCAGAAGATGCAGGACGAGATGCTGGAGGCGGCGCACAGCCTCTACGCCCAGGAGAACGACCGCCTCGACGCGGACTACGCGGCCGCGAAGCCGTACCCCTGGGCCGCGTTGACGCTCGGCGTCCTCGCGCTGGCCGCGCTGGCCGCCGCGCAGGTGCGTGAATACCGGCGCACGAACCGGGTGTTGAGCCACGGCCTGGTCGCGGCGGCGGGCGCGACGACGGTCGTCCTGCTGTGGCTGGCCGTCGGACACAGCGTGGCCCGCGCGGAGTTGACCGCCTCGTACGACCACGGGGTGCGTTCGCTGACGGTGCTGCACGACGCGCGGATCGCGGCGCTGAAGGCGCGGGGCAACGAGAACCTGACCCTGATCGCGCGCGGCGCGGAGACCACGAAGGTGGGTAAGGACACGAAGGACAAGTACGACGTGGAGTACGGCGACGAGATGGGCAGGCTCGTCTCCGGCCTGGGCCGGGCGGAGACCCTCGCGGACGACAAGTCCGGCCAGGATCCGGTCACTTCGGCCCGGCAGAGTGTGAACGAGTGGAAGTCCCGCCACGCGCAGGCCCGTTCGGCGGACGAGAACGGCGACTACGAGAACGCCCTCGGCCTGGTCGTCGGGTCGGGGAGGACCACCGACCAGTCGTTCGACGCCGTGGACACGAGCCTGGAGAAGGCCCTCGCCCACGAGGAGGCCGAGTACCAGCGGGCCGCCGAGGACGGCCGGGGCGCGTTCACCGGCCTCCCCCTCGGCGCGGGCGTCCTCGCCGTCCTCGCCGCCGCCGGCGCGGTGCTCGGCATCGGCCGCAGACTGTCGGAGTTCCGATGAGCAGGGGAGGATCCATGCCGGGCAGGGGCAAGGGCTGGGGCGGAGTCGGCGTGATGGCGGCCGTCGTCGGCGTACTCGTGCTGGCCGTCGCCCTGTTGCTGCCGCTGGCGCGGGAACACCGGGACGGACAGAAGACACAGCCGGTCGCGGACACGGCCGAGGCGGCGGAGACCTGTAAGAGCCCGGAGGCGCAGACGCTGCGCCCGTCGACGGCGGACGGCGCGACGATCGCGAGGATCAAGGCGCGGACGGGCGCGCAGCGCAAGCTGATCGTGGGCGTCGACCAGAACAGCTACCGCTGGGGCTACCGCGACCCGAACAACACCAGGGCGGCGCTGGAGGGTTTCGACATCGACCTGGTGCACGAGATCGCCGGGAACATCCTGGGTGACCGCAACGCCGTGCAGTTCAGGGCGATCCCGACGAACGAGCGGATCAACGCCATCCAGAAGGGCGAGGTCGACATGGTCGTACGGACCATGACGATCAACTGCACCCGGATCAAGCAAGTCGCGTTCTCCGCACCGTACTTCAGGACGGGTCAGCAGGTTCTCGCGCCGAAGGCCGCGCTGGAGATCACCGGCTTCGACAAGAGCCTCGCGGGCAAGAAGGTCTGTGTGGCGTCGGGTTCGATCGCGGAGACGGAGCTGGAGGCGGACAAGCAGGGCGCCACCGCCCTCGTCGTCCCGAACCAACTCGACTGCCTGGTGAGGCTCCAGCTCGGCGAGGCGGACGCCATCATCACGGACGGCGCCCTCGCCGCGAGCCAGGCCGCGCAGGACCCGACGGTCGAGCTGAAGGGCAGGGCGTTCACGACCGAGTTCTACGGTGTCGCCATGAAGTCGGACGCGGACGACCTGGTGAGCCGGGTCAACCAGGTGCTGGCGCAGTACCGTTCGGGCGGCTGGCAGACGTCGTACACGAAGTGGCTGTCACCGACGATGGGTTCCGACTCCGCGCCGTACCTCCCCCCGAACCCGGTCTATCTGCGCACCAGTTAGACCACCGCACGGACAGGGAAGATCGAACGGACCAGTACCGGGCAACAACTCCGGCAGCAACGACGAGAGGTGATCGATGGGCGTCGCGGGACCCCCTGGTCCGGTGATGGACCGGGACGAGGTGGACCGTGCGCTGGCGCGGCTCGGCCAGGAGCACGAGGCGATCGAGACCTCCTTGCTGGCGCTCCAGGACCACGCGGGCCGCCGGCTCCTCGAAGGTGCCGAGCTGACCGGCGTGACGCGCGAGCGCTGGGCGGCGGCGGACACGGCGATATCCCTGCTGTGGACGTACTTCGACGCGTACGCGGACGCGCTGCGCTCGGCGCGCGAGATCCGCTCCCGGCGCCGCTGGTCCTCGCGCGAGGACCTGGTGGAGCTGACGGAGCTCCTGCGCGGGGAGCCGATATCCCTGGCGGGCACCGGCGTCCTGGCGGAGCACTTCTCGCTGGCGGCCCTGGTGGACCGGATGAACGAGCTGTACGCGTCGTCGCTGGACCTGGTGGTCGCGGCGGACGCGGTGTGGTCGGCGCTCCCGGCCCGGATCGATTTACTGGCCGCGGAGTTGCAGCGCACCCGCCGCCTCGCGCACTCGGTGGGCGTGCGCCCCGGCGAGCACCCCTCGGGCGACGACCTGGAGCGGATCACCCGCACGCTCACCGACCTGCGCGCCCGGGTCGTCTCGGACCCGCTCGCCCACTGGGTTCCCACGAAGGGGAGTTCGGCCCCGGGCGGCGGCCGTCCGGACACGACGGTGTACGACCGTGAGGCGCGCGCCCTGGAGGACGTCCGCCGGGAGATCGACGCGGTACTGACGGTACGTCAGGACGCGGAGCAGCGCCTGGTGATGCTCCGGGACGTCCTCTCCCGCGCGGACCGCACGCTCGCCGAGGCGCGGTCGGCGCGCGGCGAGGTGCTGGCGAAGATCGCGGCGACGGAGGTGCCGGTGGTGAACGGCCCGCCGACGGCGCTCCAGGAGCAGTTGGCGGCGGCGGCCGAGTACCGCAGACAGGGCCAGTGGCACCGGCTCTCCCCGCTGCTGGAATCCCTGGAGCAGAAGGCGGACGACGAACTGGAGCGCGCCCGCGAGCAGTTGGGCGCGGTGACGGCGCCGCTGGCGATCCGCGCGGAGCTGCGCGGGCGGCTGGACGCGTACAAGGCGAAGGTGGCACGGCTGGGGCTCGCCGAGGACCCGTTCCTCATCGAGCGGTACGACGCGGCGCGCAGGATGCTGTGGAGCGCGCCCTGCGATCTGCGGGTCGCGGAGCAGGCGGTGCTGCGGTATCAGCGGCTGGCGGCGGAGCTGCTGGCGGGTCCTCGGGACCGGCAGACCGGGGGAACTGGGGGGACTTCATGAGTCAGGCCGCACAGAGCTGCCAGCGTCCGGGGTGCGAGGGCGCGTACGAGGACGTCGGCGGCGGTGAACTGTACTGCGACACCTGCGGGTTGGCCCCGGTGGTGTCGGCGACCGGCATGGTCGGCTCGTCCGCGACGAGCGGCATCACGCCGGCCCCGTCGTCGAGTTCGTCGCAGTCGTCCAGATCCCGGCGTTCGGTGTCGGGCCGGCTGTCGCGCTCGCTGTCGGGCCACGCCTCCAACCGGTCGGTGTCGGTGCGCAGTTCGGGCGCGTCGGCGGGTTCGTCGGGGCGGGCGCGGCTCGGGGCCGGGCTGGTGTCGGTGCCGCAGGTGCCGAGGCCGGATCCGCGCGCGATGGTGCTGGACGACCCGGAGGTGCCGGAGCGCAAGCGGTTCTGTTCGCGCTCCGACTGCGGTGCCCCGGTGGGCCGTTCGCGCGGTGAGCGGGCGGGGCGCACCGAGGGGTTCTGCACCAAGTGCGGTCACCCCTATTCCTTCGTGCCGAAGCTGAAGGCCGGGGACGTCGTGCACGGCCAGTACGAGGTGGCGGGCTGTCTCGCGCACGGCGGGCTCGGCTGGGTCTACCTCGCGGTGGACCGCGCGGTGTCGGACCGCTGGGTGGTGCTGAAGGGCCTGCTGGACACCGGCGACCAGGACGCGATGGAGGCGGCGATCTCCGAGCGGCGCTTCCTCGCGGAGATCGAGCACGCCAACATCGTCCGCATCTACAACTTCGTCGAGCACCTCGACCAGCGCACCGGCTCCCTCGACGGGTACATCGTCATGGAGTACGTGGGCGGCAAGTCCCTGAAGGAGATAGCGAATTCACGGCGTGCCTCGGACGGGCGGCGCGATCCGCTGCCGGTGGAGCAGGCGTGCGCGTACGGGATCGAGGCGCTGGAGGCGCTCGGGCACCTGCACAGCCGCAACCTGCTGTACTGCGACTTCAAGGTCGACAACGCGATCCAGACCGAGGACCAGCTCAAGCTGATCGACATGGGCGCGGTGCGCCGGATGGACGACGACGAGTCGGCGATCTACGGCACGGTCGGCTACCAGGCGCCGGAGGTCGCGGAGGTCGGCCCGTCGGTGGCCAGCGACCTGTACACGGTGGGCCGGACGCTCGCCGTCCTCACCTTCGACTTCCAGGGCTACACGACGGTCTTCGCGGACTGTCTGCCGGACCCCGACCACATCGAGGTCTTCCGTACGTACGAGTCCTTCTACCGTCTCCTGGTCCGCGCCACCGACCCGGACCCGGCCCGCCGGTTCGCGTCCGCGCAGGAGATGGCCGAGCAGCTCACGGGCGTCCTGCGCGAGGTGGTGTCGGTCCAGACGGGCCGGGCGCGGCCGGCGCTGTCGACGCTGTTCGGCCCGGAGACCCGGGTCACGGACACGGAGCTGTTCCCCCGGCTGGACGGCGAGGTCTCGCGGTCGGGGGCGCGGACGGTCAAGTCGGGCCGGTTCACCCGGCTGTTGACGCCGAGAGCGGTGGCCGTCCCGGTGCCGGTGACGGCGAGCCTCCCGCCGGCCGTGGCGAGCCCGTCGGTCACCACGTTCGTCAACAGCCGTACGGCGACGGAGATTTCGAGCGACCCGACGCGCGCGGCGATACCCCCTGCCGCGAGAAGCGCCAACTCCCCGTCGGCGCCGGTGATTTCCCTCACCACCGCGCCGCCCGTCCCCACCACCCTCGTCAAGCCCGCCGACGCCCCCACCGCCTCCCTGGCCCTCCCGACCCCCCTGGTCGACCCCACCGACCCCAACGCCGGTTTCCTCGCGGGGCTTTCGGCGACGGCGGCCGGTGAGCTGACCGTCGCCCTGGAGGCCGTACCGAACCCCTCGGTGGAGACGCGGCTGCGGCAGGTGCGCGCCTGGCTGGAGACCGGTGACGCGCAGGCGGCGGCAACTGCCCTGCGGGCGCTGGAGGGTGAGCGGGGGGACGACTGGCGGGTCGTCTGGTACCGGGGCCTGTCCTCGCTGGTCACCGGCGACCAGGAGAGCGCGGCGCTGGCCTTCGACGCGATCTACGACGCGTTCCCGGGCGAGCCGGCGCCGAAGCTGGCGCTGGGGCTGTGCGCGGAGGTGCTGGGCCAGCTGGACAACGCGGCGGAGTACTACCGCCTGGTGTGGACGACCGACCCGAGCTATGTGAGCGCCGCGTTCGGACTGGCCCGGGTGCGCCTCGCGTCCGGCGACCGCGCCGGCGCCGTACGCACGCTGGAGTCTGTGCCGGAGTCGTCGATCCACTACACGGCGGCGCGGGTCGCGGCCGTCCGCGCGCGGCTGCGGCAGCGGACGGCGGGCAGCGGCGACGTACCCTTCCTGGAGGACCTCACCGCCTCGGCGGCGCAGGTCGAGGCGCTGGACGCGTACGGTCTGGACCCGAAGCGGCGCGAGCGGCTGTCGGCGGAAGTCCTCGGCAGCGCCCTCGACTGGGTACTCTCCGGGGGCCGGGGCAGCGACCCGGCGCCCGCGCGGACGCTGCTCGGCAGCGACCTCGACGAGCGGGGCCTGCGCTTCGGCCTGGAGCGCTCGTACCGCGCGCTGGCCCGGCTGGCCACCGCCGGTGAGGAGAGGATCGACCTGGTGGAACGTGCCAACCGTTACCGCCCCCGGACATGGGTGTAGTTGATGTCGTACATGCCCCCCAAGGCAGCCCTGCCGACGTGCCCGAGCTGCGCGGAGCCCCTGGAGTCGGGCGACCGCTACTGCGGCGCGTGCGGATACGACCTGTCGGCGCTCCCCCCGCGCCCGGACGACCAGCCGACGCTGACCCTGAACGGCTCGGGGGTGCGCTTCGACCGGCCTGAGGCCCCCGAACGCGCCGAGCCCGAGGAGTACCCCCTCCAGGCCCCCGACCCCAGAGCCGCCGCCGAAGCGGCGCTGGTCTGCGTCGCCTGCCGCGCGGGCCGCGTCGACGGCGACGGCTACTGCGAGAACTGCGGCCACGCCCAGCCCCGCGAACGCGACCACATGGAACGGGAGTCGGGCCCGCTGGCCGCCGTCAGTGACCGGGGCCTGCGCCACCACCGCAACGAGGACGCGTTCGCGGTCGGTACGGCCGCCCTGCCGGACGGCGCCGTGGCGAGCGTCGCGATCGTGTGCGACGGCGTCTCCTCGGCGACCCGCCCGGACGAGGCGTCGGAGGCCGCGGCCCGCGCCGCGCACGACACGGTCCTCGCCGCGCTCCCCCTGGGCACCCACCCGCAGCAGGCGCTGCACGACGGGATCGTCGCCGCCGCGCGCGCGGTGAACGCGCTGGCCGACGAGCCGGGCGGGGCCCGCGAGCACTCCCCGCACCAGAACGCCCCGGCCTGCACGATCGTCGGCACGGTCGTCACGAGCGGGCTGCTGGTCGTCGGCTGGGTCGGCGACAGCCGCGCCTACTGGGTGCCCGCCGACCGCTCCCCGGCCGCCCGCCTCACCGAGGACGACTCGTGGGCCGCGCAGATGGTCTCCGCGGGCCTGATGAACGAGGCCGAGGCGTACGCCGACGAGCGCGCCCACGCGATCACCGGCTGGCTCGGCGCGGACGCGTACGAACTGGAGCCGCACACCGCGTCGTTCAAGCCGGACCGGCCCGGGGTGGTCGTCGTGTGCACGGACGGGCTGTGGAACTACGCGGAGGCCGCCGAGGAGATGGCGCGGGTGCTGCCGCTCGACGCGGCGGCGCGTCCGCTGCACAGTGCGCGGGTGCTGGTCGGTCACGCGCTGGACGGCGGGGGCCACGACAACGTAACAGTGGCGGTCGTACCGTTCCCGGCGGCGGTGTCGGGGGCAGGATCGCTCTGAGGTATCAGTCCGAGGCGGGGTACCCGGTGGGGGCCGGGGCTGCCTCAGTCATGTGCTTGGCTCACAGGGGGAATTGAGCGGATATGGCCAACTTTTCCAAGTCGAACGTGCCGCAGTTCGCGGTGGACGTCTATCAGAACGAGTACCTGTCCGAGGGCGGGCGCGAGGTCAACGCGATCGTCACGGTCACCTCGACCGGCGGCGGCACCATCGGCGCCGCCGTCACCTCGCCGCACCTCTACTCACCGGTGCAGGGGCCCTCCGCGGCCGTGGCGATCATGGTGGACTGCTCGGGGTCGATGGACTACCCGCCCACCAAGATGCGCGGCGCCCGCGAGGCGACGGCCGCGGCCGTCGACGCCGTACGCGACGGCGTGCACTTCGCGGTGATCGGCGGCACGCATGTCGCCAAGGAGGTCTACCCCGGCGGCGGGCGGCTCGCCGTCGCCGACGCGACCACCCGCGAGCAGGCCAAGCAGGCGCTGCGCAAACTGAGCGCCGGGGGCGGTACGGCGATCGGGACCTGGCTCCGGCTCGCGGAACGGCTGCTGTCCTCGGCGGACGTCGCGATCCGGCACGGGATCGTGCTGACCGACGGGCGCAACGAGCACGAGGAGCCCGAGGCGCTGAAGGCGACCCTCGACCACTGCGCGGGCCGGTTCACCTGTGACGCCCGGGGCGTCGGGACCGACTGGGAAGTGAAAGAAGTCACAGGGATCGCCTCCGCCCTGCTCGGCAGCGCCGACATCGTCGCCGACCCCGCCGGGCTCTCCGCCGACTTCACGGCCATGATGGAGACGGCCATGGGCAAGGAAGTCGCCGACGTCGCCCTGCGGTTGTGGACTCCGGTGGGCACCACCGTGAAGTTCGTCAAGCAAGTCGCGCCCACCGTCGAGGAGTTGACCTCGCGGCGTACCGAAGCCGGTCCCCGGGCCGGGGATTACCCGACCGGATCCTGGGGAGACGAGTCCCGCGACTACCACGTCTGCGTGGAGGTGCCGAGTGCCGGAGTCGGTCAGGAGATGCTCGCCGCCCGCGTCTCGCTCGTCGTACCGCAGGCCGACGGGTCGGTGCAGAACCTCGGCGCACAGGGGCTGGTGAAGGCGGTGTGGACCGACGACATGGCCGCCTCGACCTCCATCAACCCCCAGGTCGCCCACTACACCGGGCAGGCCGAACTGGCCCAAGTCATCCAACAAGGGCTCGACTTGCGCAAAGTGGGCGATATCGACGGAGCTACCGCCAAACTGGGCCGGGCGGTTCAGCTCGCGAGTGTCTCGGGGAACGCGGATACCGCGAAACTGCTTGCGAAGGTGGTGGACGTGGTCGATGCCACGACAGGTACTGTGCGGTTGAAGGCGAAGGTCGCGGAGGCCGACGAGATGACTCTCGAAACCCGGTCCACAAAGACTGTTCGTGTAAAGAAGTGACACCACAGACCGACAGCGAGCGACACAGATGAGGAAAGGGGGACGCGCCGACATGCCGACCTGCCCGAACGGACACCAGTCGGGTTCCGACGACTGGTGCGAGGTCTGCGGTCACCGCATGGCCGGTGCCGTACCTCCGCCTCCGCCGCCCCCGCCGACCAGCGGGTACGGCTTCCCGCCGCCGCCCGGAACGCCGGGTGCGCCCGGTGGGCGGCACCTCGCCGCCGTGCCCGGACAGGAGTCCGAGCTGTGCCCGCAGTGCCGTACGCCCCGGGAAGGAGGCGCTCCGTTCTGTGAGGAGTGCCGGTGGAACTTCCTGACGAACACGGCTACGTCGTACACGCCCGCCGCGCCTCGGCCGTCCAGTGCGCCGGGGGGCGCGGGGGGCTACGGGGCGCCCAGGGGGCCTGGCGGCTCCGGTGGATACGGGGGGCCGGGCGGACCGGGTACGCAGGGTGCGCCCGGTGGGCCCGGGGGCTTCGGCGGGCCGGGTGGGCCCGGGGGTCCCGGTGGGCAGGGGGGTTACAACGGCCCCGCCACGACCGGTGGACCCGGCAACTTCGGCGGACCGGGTGCGCCCGGTGGCCCCGGCGCTCCTGACGGCCCCGCCGGTGCGCGCTACCCCGCGCCCTCCTTCGGGAGCGGTGACTCCTTCGACTACCAGGGCTCCAGCCCGTCCCGTGTGAACCGCCCCGCTGAACCGATTCCCTTCGGCGGCGAGCCGTCGGGTCCCGCCGGTGCGCCGCCGTTCGGCGGAGGCGGAGGCGGACGGCCGGGTGGTCCGCCGCCGACCTCGGGCGGCGGCTTCGGCCGCGATTCCGGTACGGCGCCGGGGGCCCCAGGGGCACAGGGCGCCGGCGCCTTCGGGGGCCGGGAGGGGTCGCCGGGGGCCGGAGGGCCTGGTGGGGCCGGTGGCTTCGGCGGGCGCGAGGCGTCCGACCCGAACGGGCCGGGCGGTCCCTTCGGCGGACGTGAGGCGAGCAACCCGAGCGGGCCCGGTGGGCCGTTCGGCGGGCGTGACGGCGGTTTCGGCGGGCGTGAGGCATCCAGCCCGAGCGGGCCTGGTGGGCCCTTCGGTGGGCGCGAAGGTGCTGGCGGGCCCGGTGCCGGTGGGCGTGGAGCCGGCGGCCCTGGTGCCGGTGGCTTCGGTGGGCGTGAGGCGAGCAACCCGAACGGACCCGGCGGACCCTTCGGCGGGCGCGAAGGCGCGGGCGGGCCCGGTGCCGGCGGGCCTGGGGCCGGTGGCCCTGGTGCCGGCGGCCCTGGTGCCAGCGGCTTCGGCGGGCGCGAGGCAGCCAACCCCAGCGGACCCGGCGGACCCTTCGGCGGACGTGAGGGAACCGGCGCCGGTGGTGGCTCCGGCGCACCCGCGGGGCTGTTCAGCGGGCGGGACACCACGAGCCCGGGCGCCGGCGGACAGTTCGGCGGACGTGAGGGCGGCGCCCCGGGTGCGGCCCCGGGCGGGCCCTTCGGCGGACGTGAAGGAAACCCGGCGGGCGGACCCGGCGGATTCGGCGCACCCGGTGGACCGGGTGGGCAAGGCGGCCCCGGTGGGCAGGGCGGCCCCTTCGGCGACCCGTCCCGCCCCGGCGCGGCAGGCTCGCCCCAAGCGTTCCAGCAGGCCGGCGCGACCGCGCCCCCGCGGTTCCCCCAGCAGGGCACCCCGCCGGGCCCCGGCTCCCCGCCCGGCCCCGGCTTCGGCGGCGTCGAGGACGACTGGGTCATCTCCCCGCCCACCTCTGGCGCACCCGGCGGCAGCGGCTACGGCTACCCCCAGCCCGGCTCGGCCCCCGGCGGTACCTGGACGGCGACGGTCGGCCCCGACCGCGACTACTTCATGGCGATGATGCAGCGCTCGGGCCCCGAGGCGGCGGGCCTGAACCTCCCGGCGTACTCCCCCGAACAGCAACGCACCCTCACCGGCAACCAGGTCACGATCGGCCGCCGCCGCCACTCCACGGGCGAGACCCCCGACATCGACCTCGCGGTCCCCCCGGAGGACCCCGGCGTCTCCCACCAGCACGCGGTCCTGGTCCAGCAACCGGACGGCACCTGGGCGGTGGTCGACCAGAACTCCACGAACGGCACCACGGTCAACAACGGCGAGGAACCGATCCAGCCCTTCGTCCCGATCCCGCTGCAGGACGGCGACCGGGTCCACGTGGGCGCGTGGACGACGATCACGATCAGACGCGGCTGACGAGATCCCGCACATGTACGTGGCTGCTGCCGACCACCGGCAGCAGCCACGTCTTTTCAGGGGCGCGGGACTGTATCGATTTGCGGCTACCGCCGCGTGGGCGCGACAAGCCACGTACCACCCGCACCCGCCACACAACCGAACCCGCCACCCCCGTGGGCATCACAGCAGCACCCACGAACAGGGCCCCTCCGGCGAATCCAGCCAAGCCCACACCCGCCCTCCCTCCACGCTCACCCCGAACCGCTCCCGCCCCGGCCGCCCCTCCCGCTCCCACACCTCGTACGCCCCCTCCCCCGTCATCCCCACCAGCCCAGCCATGAACCGAAACCCCTCCTCCCCCCGCACCCCCACCTCCTCCCGCCGCTCCCCCACCCCCCTCAGCGGCACGAAGTAAGCGGGCGTACGCAGAAACCTCCCCTCGGCCCACCCCTCCCCCACCACCCGCAGCAACACCAGCCCCGTCCCCACCGGCACCAGGATCAACCCCCCGACCCGGCACTGCCGCACCCAAGCCTCGGGCACGGTACGAACGCCACAGGTCGCGACGACACGATCGTAGGGAGCCCCCTCGGGCACCCCCCGGGCCCCGTCCCCGACGACAACCGTCGGACGGCACCCCGTCTCCGCGAGATGCCGGCGCGCGGACTCCACGATCTCCGGCTCAAGATCGACGCTGACGACCCCCCGCTCCCCGACCCGATGCGCGAGCAGCCCGGCGTTGTAACCGGTCCCGGCCCCCACCTCCAGCACCCGGTCCCCGTCGCGCACGTCGAGCGCGACCAGCATGAGCGCCATGAGGGACGGCTGACTGCTGGAGGAGACCAGTTCCCCGTCGCGGACCCGCGTCGCGAGCGGCACGTCCTCGTACACCCCCCGCCACCACCGCTCCCGCACCCGAGGATCGGGATCCTCCTTCCAGACCCGTCGGTACCCGCCCGCCCCGGCGACATAGAAGTACGGCACGAACACGTGCCGGGGCACGGCGAGGAACGCCTCCCGCCACCGCGCCCCCTCCCCCGCGAACACCCCGCTCCCCTCGATGACCCGCACCAGCTCCCGCACGCCCATACCCCCACTGTGGCCCGGATCCGGGCCTCCGGCGACAGGTCCTAGGACCCAGGTCCTGGTCCCCGCGATCTGAGACCATGGAGGCGTGAATGAGATCCGGCGCGGCACACTCCAGCAGCAGACCTTCTACGAGCAGGTCGGCGGTGAGGAGACCTTCCGCCGCCTCGTCCACCGTTTCTACGAGGGGGTGGCCGAGGACCCGATCCTGAAGCCGATGTACCCGGAGGAGGACCTCGGCCCGGCGGAGGAGCGCCTGACGCTGTTCCTGATCCAGTACTGGGGCGGCCCGACGACGTACAGCGACAACCGCGGCCACCCCCGCCTGCGCATGCGCCACGCCCCGTTCACGGTGGACCGAGCGGCCCACGACGCCTGGCTCAAGCACATGCGGGACGCGGTCGACTCCCTGAACCTCTCGGAGGACCACGAGGCGACGCTGTGGAAGTACCTGACGTACGCGGCGGCGTCGATGGTCAACGCCCCCGACTAGTACGACACTTCAGCGCACGCTGAGCCCGAAGTCGCCAAGTCCCGCGCGCCGTACGGCGATCGAGCCGTGCTCGGTGCGCAGCCGCAGCCACGCCCCGGAGGAGAAGAGGCTCACGTCCGGGGTGGCGGGCCGCAGGAAGCCGAGGGCCTGTGCGGCGTGAACGGCCCGCACGGGCAGGCCCGTTGAGCCGACGGTCCGCGACCACAGCTCACGCCCGATCCGGTCCAGTTCGGCCCGCGTACGCCGCTCCGTCGCCAACTCCTCGCTACGGCGCCGGAATTCGGTGACGACCCCGGCGACGAGGGCGCGCAGTTCGGCAACTCCCGGCAACCCGCCCTCGGTTCGCCAGCCGCCCCTGGGGGGCAGAACTCCGGCCCAGGGCGGGCCGGTCACCGCGCCCGGCACGCCGAGCGTGAAGGCGTCCTCGTCGACCGCCTCCAGCAACTCCCCCGCGGAGACGGTGACATCGAGGCTCGCGTCGATCCCGTGCTCGTACGGTTTCGCGAGCCGTACGGCCCGTACCGCGAGGACCTCGAAGGACGGCGGGCGGCCGAAGACGGCGAGCGCGGTGCCGGCCGCCTGGAGCCGGACGGCCGCGCCGCGGTCGTAGTGCAGCAGCCGGGAGAGGAAGGCGGCGAGGTCGGCCGCCTCCCCCTCGTCGGCGAGATGGAGCACCGTCATGCGGCGACGGCCCCCTGCGGGTCGTCGCGGTACTCCTCCAGGAACTCCCGTTCGTCCGCGGTGAGTCGGCGCGGCCGCTCCGCCTCGAAGTCGAACGGGACGATGACGGTGGCCGCGTGGACGTACACGACGCCGTCGTCCTTCACCTCGTAGCGGACGGTGAAGGACGCGGCCCGTATCTCCGTGACCCACAGCTCGATGGTGACCGGCGCGTGCCGGTGGACCAACTGCCGTTTGTAGTCGATCTCGTGGCGCGACACCACCGACCCCTGCTGGAAGTCCTTGTCCGGACGGAACAGGAAGTCGATGCGCGCTTCCTCCAGGTAGCGGAGGAAGACCACGTTGTTGACGTGGCCGTAGGCGTCCATGTCCGCCCAGCGCAGGGGGCAGTGGTAGATGTGCCGCAAGGTCAGCCCCGGGTCAGCTTCTTGTAGGTGGCGCGGTGCGGACGGGCGGCGTCGGCGCCGAGCCGCTCGACCTTGTTCTTCTCGTAGGACTCGAAGTTGCCCTCGAACCAGAACCACTTGGACTCACCCTCGTACGCGAGGATGTGCGTGGCGACCCGGTCGAGGAACCAGCGGTCGTGGGAGACGACCACGGCCGCGCCCGGGAACTCCAGGAGGGCGTTCTCCAGCGAGGAGAGCGTCTCGACGTCGAGGTCGTTGGTCGGCTCGTCGAGGAGCAGCAGGTTGCCGCCCTGCTTGAGGGTGAGCGCGAGGTTGAGGCGGTTGCGCTCACCGCCGGACAGGACGCCGGCGGCCTTCTGCTGGTCGGGGCCCTTGAAGCCGAAGGCGCTGACGTACGCGCGGGACGGCATCTCGACCTGGCCGACGTTGATGTAGTCCAGCTCGTCGGAGACGACGGCCCACAGCGACTTCTTGGGGTCGATGTTCTCGCGGCTCTGGTCGACGTAGGAGATCTTGACCGTCTCGCCGACCTTGATCGAACCGGAGTCCGGGGTCTCCAGGCCCTGGATCATCTTGAACAGGGTCGTCTTGCCGGCGCCGTTCGGGCCGATGACGCCGACGATGCCGTTGCGCGGGAGCGTGAAGCTGAGGTCGTCGATGAGGACCTTCTCGCCGAACGCCTTGGTCAGGTTGTTGACCTCGACGACGATGGAGCCCAGGCGCGGGCCCGGCGGGATCTGGATCTCCTCGAAGTCCAGCTTGCGCATCTTGTCGGCCTCGGCGGCCATCTCCTCGTACCGGGCCAGACGCGCCTTGGACTTGGCCTGCCGTCCCTTGGCGTTGGACCGCACCCACTCCAGCTCTTCCTTGAGCCGCTTCTGGCGCTTGGCGTCCTTCTGGCCCTCGACCTTGAGACGGGTGGTCTTGGTCTCCAGGTACTTGGAGTAGTTGCCCTCGTAGCCGTGCAGGCGGCCGCGGTCGACCTCGCAGATCCAGCCCGCGACGTTGTCGAGGAAGTACCGGTCGTGGGTGACGGCGACGATCGTGCCGTCGTACTTGGCGAGGTGCTGCTCCAGCCAGTTCACCGACTCGGCGTCGAGGTGGTTGGTGGGCTCGTCGAGGAGCAGCAGGTCGGGGGCTTCGAGCAGCAGCTTGCACAGGGCGACGCGGCGCTTCTCGCCACCGGACAGGTTCGTGACCTGCCAGTCGCCGGGCGGGCAGCCCAGCGCGTCCATCGCCTGCTCCAGCTGGGCGTCGAGGTCCCAGGCGTTCGCGTGGTCCAGCTCCTCCTGGAGCTTGCCCATCTCGTCGAGCAGGGCGTCGCTGTAGTCCGTCGCCATCAGTTCGGCGATCTCGTTGAACCGGTCGAGCTTGCCCTTGACCTCGGCGACACCCTCCTGGACGTTCTCCAGGACCGTCTTGCCCTCGCTCAGCGGCGGCTCCTGCAGCAGGATCCCGACGGTGTACCCCGGCGACAGGAACGCGTCTCCGTTCGACGGCTGGTCGAGACCCGCCATGATCTTCAGGATGGTCGACTTCCCCGCCCCGTTCGGTCCGACCACACCGATCTTCGCGCCGGGGAGGAAGTTCAGCGACACGTCGTCAAGGATGACCTTGTCGCCGATCGCCTTGCGCGTCTTGCGCATGGTGTAGATGTACTCAGCCAAGAGAAACCGTCCGGCAACTTGAGATCTGGCAGTGGGCAGATACACCCCATCTTGCCGTACGTCCATCCCTACGAGGAAACCTGTTAGCGGGGGGCCTGGTGACCTGGGGCTTCCCATCCGACCATGGGTGACGAACCCGTCACCGTACGTCTACTCCCCTTGGTTCTTGCGTGCCGTCAGGACCAGTGCCGTCCCCCCGATGAGGACCAGGCCGATGGCGGTGCCGGCGATGAGGGGGGTCGCGCTGTCGGTGCCCGTCTCGGCGAGGTTCGTCGGGGTGGTGGGCAGGACCGTCGCGGGGGTCGGGTCGCTGAAGGTCTGGGTCGTGAGGTTGGACGTCGTGCGGGACTGGGTCGCGCAGTCGAGGATGCCGGTGAAGCGGGGGGCGGTGCCCTGGGGTGTCGTCAGGGTGAAGTCGTAGAGCTGGTCCTCCTGGAGGGGGACCGTGAAGGTACGGGTCTCGCCCGCGCCGACCGTGTACTCCGCGGTGAGGAGCGTGAACGTGTACGGCTGGTCGCCCTTGTTCGCCGCGGTGATGTCGAGGCCGCTCTTGAGGCAGTCCCGCGCGGCGGACAGCGCGGGGACGGCCCCGGCCTTCGCCCAGCTCGCGACGGCGCTCGCGGACACCGTCGACTCGCTGGACCCGGCGAGGATCTGCGTCTGGCTGCGCCCCTCGGAGACGAACGCCCGCCCGACGGGCACGGTCGTCGACGCCTGGAGCGTCACCTGCGCCGACCCGTCGGCGGCGCCGGCCGGCACCTGGAAGTACAGCCGGCTCCCGTCCCGCGCCGAGGTCACCGCCTCCCCGTCCGCGTCCACGACCCGCACCCCGCTGATCGCGGCGTCCGGCGGCGGCGCCACGGACACCGTCCCGGCGTCGGTGCGCACGGTCACCGGCCCGAGCAGGTCACCGGGCTTCCCGGAGACCGCGGGGGTGTCGACGGTCAGCGACGCCGGGGGCTCGGCCGCGCCGCGGGCGGCCTTCTCCAGGTAGTCGGCGAGCTGCCGCGCCTGCGGGTCGACGGCGTCGACGTCCGCCCCGTCCGAGTACCGCCAGATCGCCACCTGCGTGCCCGCCGCCGCGTCCTGCTCGGTGAGCCCGCTCCTGATGCCGGCCTTCTTGGCGAGCGAGGCGAGGTCGTTGACCTGCGGGTAGGAGTTCTGGAGGATCCAGCCGATCCGCCCGGCCTGCTTGTTGCCGGCCAGCGAGCTCCCGCTCCACGCGCTCTCGTGGTACTTCGCGTCCTTCTGGGTGGGGTTGTAGACGTCGACGCAGTACGTCTGGAGCGTGCCCCCGCCGTCGACGGACATCTCGAACAGCCCCGCCGGGATCTCCTGGTCGCCGCTCTCCTCGTGGAGCACCGCGGCGCCGTAGACCTTCAGTCCGCCTATGGTCGCGGTCGCCCCGCCCTGTGCCTGCGCGCCCGCGCCCGTGGCGGCGGTGGCCTGGCCGGCGCCGGCCAGGATCCCGGCGGCGGCCAGGCCGGACGCCAGGGTCAGGGCGGTGAGGCGGACCGCCGCCCGCCCTCGGGCGAACGGCACGGTGATCGAAGAAAGCACGCAATTCCCCTTCGAGCGGGACCCGTTGACGTGGGGGACGGGGTCCCACCAGCAGAATCGGAAGCCACGAGGGCCATGTCGCGCATCCTAGAGAGAGGGACGCGGCCCCTTTCCCCGTCGGATCATCGGGCAACCGATCCGAATCGGAATCGTTATCCCAAGATCGCTCCGGCGGTCCGGGGATCGAGGCTTGTCGACAAATCAACCGCCTTTCCGGGGCAGTTGACCCGGTCCCGCACGGAACCCGGTCCGCCGACAAGCCCCGACCCGGCTTCTTCAGGCGCCTCTTGACCTCACGTCACGCTCACCGGCTCCCGCTCCTCCCGCGTCTCCCACTCCGGCTCCGGCCGCCCGCCCGCCGGCTCCGCCTTGGCCGCGCGGACGAACGCCGAGGTGCCCCGCGCCAGGTCGTGTCCGATCGCCGACGCGTCGATGTCGGCGGACGTCCAGCTCTGCCCGTCGCGGACGTCCGACCGCACTTTGAGCCGCCCCTGCACGACCACCGGGTCCCCGACCGACAGCGACGCCGCCACGTTCACGGCCAGTTGCCGGTTCGCCCACACCGTGAAGAAGTTGGTGTGCCCGTCCACCCACTCGTTCTTCTCCCGGTCCCAGTACCGCACGGTCGCCGCCAGCCGGAACCGCGCCGAGGCACCGGCCGCCAGCTCCCGGTAGACGGGCTGCGTCGCGACGTTCCCCACCGCGCACATCGTGACCTCGTTCATCGCTCACCCCTTGTCCGTCGCGCGGCGACCACGCCGTTCGTGATCGCCGCAACCCCAGACTGGACCGGCCGCGAAATCCTCGCCGAGCCCTGTGGACACCCCTCGACCTGTGGACAACTCCGTCACCCGATCGAGTGACCCCACGTCACGCGGCCTGTGGATCACCTGCGCGGATCACTCTCCGTGCACAACGAGAAGGCGGCGGCGCCGTCCGGCACCGCCGCCCGCTCCGCCCTACCGGCCCCCCACCCCCACGACCCTCCCGTACTGCTCCCGCACCTCCCGGTACCGCAGCAGCTCCGCCGCCACCGGATCGAGCACCCGGGCCCGCCCGCACCCGGCCGCCGCCTCCCGCAACCGCCGCTCGGCATCCTGCCCGTACCTCCGAGCCGGCCCCCGCGCCGCCATCCGGCAGCTCCACTCCACGAGCGGCCCCCCTACGATCCCGGCGACCATCAGCAGCACCGGAACCCCGAGGTTGGGCGCCATGACCCCGGCGATCTGCGCGACCAGCCACAGCCCCCCGACGATCTGGAGGAGCGTCATGCACGCCTGCGCGAACACGGCGACGGGCCACCAGCCGGGCCGGGGCGGACGCCCGGGCGGCAGCCCCGCGCGCGCGGCGAGGTCGTCGAGGGCCTCGGGCAGCCCCTGCGAACCCCGTACGGCGGCCTCGCGCACGGCGAGCGCCCAGGGCGCCGGCAGCCCCGCGGACGCGCGGTCGGCGACCGTACGGACCGCCTGTTCCACGCGCTGGCGCGCGGTCGCCTCCTCGTCCATCTGCGCGCGCACGGGAAGCCGCCCGGTCGGGGGGTCGCGCCGGTCCTGGTACCAGCGCCACATCCGCAGCCACGGCGTCCCGCACGCGCGGTTGGCGTTGCGCAGCCACGCGCGCTCGGCGGCGTCCCCGGCGGCTCGCGCGCCGACGGCGTCCGCGAGGCGGGCGGCGAACTCGTCGCGGGCCTCCTCGGTGAGCCCCGCGCGGCGCGCGGGCGCGTAGACGGGCCGCAGCCGCGCGGCTGCGGCGTCGACGTCGGCGGCGACCCTGCGCGCGGGCGCCTCGCGTTCGGCGACGAACTGGCCGAGCAGCTCGCGCAGTTCCGGTACGCCGTCCCCGGTGAGCGCGGACAGGCCGAGGACGCGCGCGCCGGGTTCGCCATACTCGCCGAGCGCGATGCCGTCCTCGTCGAGGAGGCGGCGCAGGTCGTCGAGGACGAGTTCGGCGGCCTCGCCGGGGAGCCGGTCGACCTGGTTGAGGACGACGAACATGACCTCGGCGTGGCCCGCCATGGGGCGCAGGTAGCGCTCGTGGATGACGGCGTCGGCGTACTTCTCGGGGTCGACGACCCAGATGACGGCGTCCACCAGGGCCAGGACCCGGTCGACCTGCTCCCGGTGCGGGAGGGCAGCGGAGTCGTGGTCGGGGAGGTCGACGAGGACGAGGCCACGCAGCTGCGCCTCGGCCTCGGGGCTCTGGACGGGGCGTCTGCGCAGGCGTCCGGGGATGCCCAGGCGGTCGATGAGGGCCGCCGCGCCGTCGCTCCAGCTGCACGCGATGGGAGCGGCCGTGGTGGGCCGCCGTACGCCCGTCTCGGAGATCGTGACGCCGGCCAGGGCGTTGAAGAGCTGGGACTTGCCGCTGCCGGTGGCGCCCGCGATGGCGACGACGGTGTGGCCGCCGGAGAGCCTGCGGCGGGCCGCCGCCTCGTCGAGGACGCGGCCGGCCTCGGCGAGGGTCTTGCCGTCGAGGCGCGCGCGGGAGAGGCCGACGAGTTCCCTGAGGGCGTCGAGGCGGGACCTGAGGGGGCCGTCGTAGGCGAGGGGGGCGGTGGTGTGGGTCGTGGTGACGCGGGGTTCCGGCGCGGGGGGTTCGGTGTCGTCGGTGGTGACGCGGCGGGCGATGAGGCCGTCGTCCCAGGCGATGGCGCCGGGATCGACGGGGGGTGCGCCCTTGGGGAGATCGTCGTCCTCAGGGAGGCCGTTTTCGTCATCGGCCTCCTTAGGGGCGTCGTTTCCGGCAACTTCGTTCACGGGATCCCCGTTGCCGAGGGGCTCCGACGCCCCGTCCGTAGGCCCCTGTTCGTGTTCCTGATGGTCCGTGACGGCGGTCATCCGTCACCTCTCCTTCTGCAGTACGGACAGCGCGGCGATCAGTTCGGCCTGCGGTTCGGCGTGGACGTCGAGCCCGTCGAGAGGGGCGAGCCGGCGCTCGCGTTCGGTGGTGACGACCCGGTCGAGGTGGGTGGTGAGGAGGCGGCCGCCCCGGTCGCGCAGGCGCAGCGCGCCATGGGCGCCGAGGCGTTCGGCGAGGCCCTCTCCGGCGGAGCGCGCGCGCCGGCCGCCGAGGAGGGCGGTGGCGACGAGCGCGGCGACGGCCTCGGGGTCGGGCGCGGAGCCCCGGTCGAGGTCGCGGACCTCGTCCTCGGCGTACTCCTCCAGTTCGCGCCGCCAGCGCCGTACGGCGAGGCCGATGCGGTGTTCGGCGCTCTCCAGGTCGGGGTCGCGGTCGTCGAGGTGGCCGGCGGCGGGTTCGCGGCGCCAGGCGTCGGCGACGCGTTCGTCGGCGGCGGTGACGGCGCACAGCAGGAGGGCTGCCAGGGACTCCACCAGGGCGTCCAGGAGCTCCGAGGGGGCGCAGTCGAGGGGGAAGGCCCGCCAGCGCTTGAGAGCGTCTCCTGCGAGCACGGAGCCGCTCTGGAGGCGCCCGCGTACGCGCGCGTACTCGCTGTCGTACGCGCTGTCGACGGCGGCGGTCAGGCGCAGCGCGGCGGCGTACTGGGCGGCGGCGGCGCCCGCGAGTTCCGGCATGCGGGACTTGAGGGAGTCGAGGACGCCGTGGGCGGTGCGGGCCATCGCGCGGTGGCGGGCGCCGGGGTCCTGGGCGTGGTGGACGAGCCAGGTGCGCAGCGGGGCCACGGCGGTGGCGGGCAGGAGGCCGCCGCCCCAGGCGGACTCGGGGAGTTCGGGGACGGTGAAGCGGGGGACCTCGCCGAGGCCGGCCTTGGCGAGGAGGGCGCCGTACTGGCGGGAGACCTCGGAGACGACCTGGTGGGGGACGCGGTCGAGGACGGTCACCAAGGTCGCGTCGTACTCCTTCGCCGTGCGCAGGAGGTGCCAGGGGACGGCGTCGGCGTAGCGGGCGGCGGTGGTGACCATGATCCAGACGTCGGCGGCGCAGATCAGCTGGGCGGCGAGGGTGCGGTTTTCGGCCACCAGGGAGTCGATGTCGGGGGCGTCGAGGAGGGCGAGGCCGGCCGGGAGGGTGTCGGCGGTCTCGACGCGCAGGACCCGGCGGCCGTCCTCGCCGGGCAGGAGGAGGTCGTCGGAGGGTTCCTGATGCGGTACCCACGCGCGCGTGAGGCCGGGCAGTACGCGCATGCCGCTGAACCAGTGATGGTCCTCGGGGTGGCAGACGAGTACGGGGGTACGGGTGGTCGGCCGCAGCACCCCCGCCTCGCTGACGCGGTGCCCCACCAGGGAGTTGACGAGGGTGGACTTGCCGGCGCCGGTGGAGCCGCCGACGACCGCCAGCAGCGGCGCTTCGGGGGCTCTGAGCCGGGGCACCAGGTAGTCGTCGAGCTGCGCGAGGAGTTCGTCGCGGTTGGCACGCGCGCGTGGCGCCCCCGCCAGGGGCAGCGGGAAGCGTGCGGCGGCGACACGGTCGCGCAGGGCGGAGAGTGCGTCGAGCAGCTGAGGCCGTACGTCCAAGGTCACCACATGCGAAGAATGCCCAATTTCAGATGATTTCTGAAGCACATAGGGATGTCTGCGCGCCGACTGGACACAGGGGACGGAAGGGATGACCGGGACAAGAGCACACCCCAGGCATAACGAGTGCACAACACCCGGCGCCCAGGACCCCCAAAAACGATGCACGATTCGCACCTGCCTGCGATTATCAGGACCGCTTCACCGAACCTCCACATCGAGCCACGGAGGGGAAGCAACCAGGACAAGGAGCCGGGAGCCCTATCCTTGTCCCCGGCACGTCCCGACGGCCCCACCCGGGCCCGGCACACCGCCGACCACCCGGCCCCCGTAGCTCAGTGGATAGAGCAGGCGCCTTCTAAGCGCTTGGCCGCAGGTTCGAGTCCTGCCGGGGGCGCCCCAAACCCGTCACACCCCGTCGAGGGCAACGCTCGTCGCGGCCCGCCCGAACGCGACCCGCACACTCCCCCGCCCCACCCGGATCACCAGCCCCCGCACCAGCTCCGCCCCGCTGCGACCGCCCGTCAGCCACAGGTTGACGGCGGCGCCCAGGAGGAGGGGGTCCAGGGTCGGGCGGAGCCCGCCCCAGGGGCGTTCCGTGTGGGCCTCGAAGAGGGTGTCGCGCAGGTGGACGACGGCGGTGAAGTCGTCGATGCGGGCGGCGAGGACGGTCGCGCCGAGACGCCGGGGAGCCTCACGCAGGCACCAGTCCGCCGGGGAGGGATCGGCGACGGGGGCGGTGCGGGCGATGACGTCGGCGCTCTGGGACCACGTGTGATGGGCGCACTCGGCGGCGACCGCGTAGAAGCCTTCCCCGTGGAAGCCGTCACCTTCCCCGTAGGGGCCGCCCTCGCCCCCGTACCGGACCCGCCCCGGCACCATCGGCCGCCGCCGCACCTCGACCGACCCGTCGGACAGGACAGCGCCCTCGACGACGTACGCCATCGGCGGCACCCCCCGCTCCGGCGAGGGCTCGGGGACAGGGGACGGGCCGGGCGGCTGCCGGGGCAGGCTCACCCCCCGGCCCTCCAGGAACGCGTACAGCCGCCGCCGCGTCCGCTCCCCCGACTTGTCGACGTCCGCGAGCTGGCTGTCGACCACGGGGCGCAGTACGCCGGGGTCGTACTCCCGTTCGGCGCGCAGGAGTTGGCCGTACAGGTCGCCGGAGGGGTCGAGGCGGGGCGCGGCGCCGGCGAAGGCCGCGGCCGGGGAGGCCGGGTCGAGTTCCGCGAGGCCGGTGGTGGCGAGGAGGGTGGGGCGGTCGTGGGCGGCGGAGTAGAACGTCGTGCTGCCGTGGTCGCCGATCACCGCGTCGCAGGCGACGATCGCGGCCCGCCAGCCCTCGTGGGGCGGGACGACCATCAGGCCCGCGTCCATGGGCGCGCGCAGGCGTTCGAGGAGGGCGGCGGGGGTGTGCCGCGCCCAGACGTTGGGGTGGAAGACGGCGGCGACGGCGTACTCGTCGGCGGGCAGGGCGGTGACGAGGTCGAGGGGGAGGCGGGGGTGGCGGCCGAGGAGGGAGTGCTCGCTCCACGTGGAGTGCAGGACGACGAGCCGGCGCCCGTCGGTGACGCCGAACCGCGCGCGGTAGTGGTCGCGCCGCGCCTCGCTGTCCCGGATGCGCTGGGCGCACCAGTCGCCGAGCACCTCGGCGCGCGGCACCGCCTCGGGGCAGGTGTCCGTCAGCCGGACGAGCTGGTCGGGATGCGAGACGCCGATCGCGGCGGGGACCACCTTGCCCCGGTGCGTCAGCTCCCGCCGGGACAGCCCGGCCGGCGAGGTGGCGTCCCCCGTCGACTCGCTGACCAGCCGGTTGTACCCGGCACCGTGCGGCATCACGAGCAGCGGCGCGTCCAGCCGCCGCATGGTGGGGTGGACGGCGCAGGCGACGGCGAGCTGGAAGGGGCGGCGCGTGGCCTCGGCCCACGTCAGGACACGCGACCCCGCCACGGAGACCAGGTACTCGTGCAGCCCGTCCGCGAAGGCCGAACCGGGGTTGACCGTGTAGTACTTCTCGATGCCGTCCTCGACCCGCAGCAGCTCCATCACGTCGAGCACCCGGGTCGCGGAGGTGAGCGTGCGGGCCACGCCGAGCACCTCCGCCCGGGGCGGCGGGACGGTGTCCCAGCGGGACCGGGCGCGCGGCGCGCGCAGACGGCGGAACAAGGGCAACGGTCTTCTCCAGAACGGGGGTTGTGGCGGGCGGGCTGAACTCCTACGGCCTCACTCCCACGTTCCTGCGCAGTTCCGCGAGCTTCGCCTCGCAGGCCGCCCGCAGCGTCGTGTCGCTCACGCCCGCGGTCAACTCCGAGAGGACGACGAGGGCTTGGTCGAACTTGGCGTGCTGCCGGCTCCCGGACGCCTGCTCGGCGGCGCGCACCGCCGCCTCGGCCGCGGGGCCGGAGTGCCCGAGGGCGTGCAGCGCGCGGGCCCTGACGATGTCGAGGCGCAGCAGCATCCCCGTGTTGCCGCTGCCCTCGGCCGTGGCATACGCCTCGTCGAGCACGGCGAGCGCCTCCTCGGCCCGCCCGGCGGCGAGCAGCGCCTGTCCGACGTTGTACGACTGGACGACGATGCCGTGGGTGTCGTTCCTGGCCGCGTTGGCCTCAAGCGCCTTGAGGAACAAGGCGTGCGCGTCCTCGTACGCCCCCTCCGCGAGGGACACCAGCCCCCGCGTCTCCCACAGCGCCCCGCCCAACCGGGCGTCAGTGACCTGCCGGAGCAACTCCCCCGCCCCGTCCAGGACTTGGTGGGCCTCCTCGTACGCCCCCAACTCGTAGTGCGCCCGCGCCAGTTGGTTCCGCATCCGGATCTCCGCGTCGGGACGCCCGCAGCGCCGGGCCGCGCCGATACCGAGGGTGTGCGCCTCGATGGAGTCCAGGTGGTGCTTGCGGCTGTGGTAGAGCACCCACAGGGATTCGCAGAGCTGCCAGACGGTCTCGTCCCAGTGCCGCTCGGCGGCGAGCCTCAACAGGGACAGGAGGTTGCCGCGTTCGGCGTCGAGCCATTCGATCGCCTCGGCCTTGTCGGTGAACGGCGTTTCCCTGCCGCCGAGTTCGGCGAGGGAGCGCCCCGGCGGCGACTGGATCCGCCACCGGCCCGCCCCGAGCACCAGGACGTCCGCGTGCGCGACGGCGTCGAGGTAGTAGGCGGCGACGTCCCGCAGGACGGCCGTACGCTGCGCCTCCGGAAGTTCGCGGGCGATCCTGCGGGCGTGCGGCCTCACGACGTCGTGCAGCCGGAAGCGCACGGGCCGGTCGAGGGAGGCGACGACCTCCAGGGAGCGGGCGGAGATGAGCCGGGCCACGGCCCGGCCCGCCTCGGGGACGCCGGCCGCTGTCGCGAGGGAGCCGGTGGCCGTCGTGCCGGGGAGCAGGCCGAGCAGCCGGTACAGCAGGCGGGCGGGCTCGGGGAGGGAGCCGTACATCATGTCGAGCACCGTGGTCACCGCCTCGATCCCGTCCTCGCCCACACAGAGTTCGGCCACGGCGTCGCTCAGGCCGAGGTGGGAGTGTTCGTCCAGCCAGTCGCCGACGACGCCGAGGGCCAGCGGGAGGCCGCCGCAGAAGCGGACCAGTTCGGCCGCCGCGCCGTCCGGGCCGGGGGCACGCCAGCGGTGGACGAGTTCGACGCCGGCGGACTCGTCGAGCGGGTCGAGGTCGATGAGGACCGCGCCGTCCCTGGCCAGGCCGGGCAGGCGGGTGCGGCTGGTGGCCACGAGCAGTCCGGCGGCCGGGACGAGCGGGCGGATCTCGGGCGCCTGCCAGACGTTGTCGACCACGACGAGGGTGTCCCGCTGGGCGGTGAGGCTGCGGTAGAGCGCGGCACGCTCGTCCGGCTCGGCCGGGACGTAGTCGGGGTGCACGCCCAGGGCGCGCAGGAAGCGGGCGAGGACGTCGCCGACGTCGACCGCGCCGTCCTGCCGCCGGTCCGCCAGGTTCACGTAGAGGTGGCCGCCGGGATAGTCCTGCGCCTCGGCGGCCCACCGCGCCACCAGCGCGGTCTTGCCCACGCCGCCGAGTCCGGTCAGGACGACGACACCCGGGGTGCGTGCGGTGCGCAACGCGCGGGCGACCGAGTCGAGGCGGTCGAGTTCGGCCGTACGGTTGACGAACTGCGGTGTGCCTAACGGGATCTGACGTGGTGTCACCTGCGGGGGTCCCGGCGGTGGTGTCAACGACCCCACCCGCTCCGCCATGACGACCGTCCCGAAGAACGTCGCGTTCCCGGAGATGGAGTTGTACGTCGACCCGCTCTCGCCCACCCGGCCACCCTCCCGTTCGCCCACGAGGGCCCCCAACCTACTACCCTCGCCCTACCGTGAACGCAGGTACTTCACAGGGGGGTTCGGGTGGAACCGGAGCTGATGGCGCTCGCCGGGACGGGCGCGACGACGATCGTCGGCCTCATGGCCACGGAGGCGTGGGACCAGGCGCGGCAGCGGGTCTTACGCCTCTTCACGCGTGGCGGGGACGAGAGCGCGCTGGACGGTGAACTCACCGCGTCCCGCGCGGCGTTGGTCGCGGCGCCGGAGGAGGAGACCGACGACGTCACGGCGTCGGTCAGGCTGAGGCTGCGGCGGCTGATCGCGCAGAACCCCGAGGCGGCGGAGGAACTCCGGCTGCTCATCGAGGAGTTCACCCCCGCACACGACGGCGGGGGCGGCTCGACACACAACACGATCATCGGCGGGACCCACAACGGCCCGACCCTGATGGGACGCGATGTGACCTACAACGACCGCTGAACCGACCGCCAGGTCAGTTGACCGCGCGCAGCATCCGGGTGACGTTGATCCGCGTCGGCGCGAGACCCAGCTCGACGCTCTCCATCATCCGCTCGCCGTTGAGGCGCCCGTATGCGAGCAGGTCGACGTTGGCCAGGTTGAACTCCGGCCAGGTGTGGATGCTGAGGTGCGACGCCGAAAGGAGCAGAATCGCGGTGACCGCGCCGTTCGGGAATACGTGGGAAGCCTCGCCGAGCACCTTGGCGTTTCCCTTTTCGGCGGCCGTACGAAGCACCTGGAGAAGGCGTTCCTGGTCCGTCAGAATACTGTTGTCGCTCACCCAGACGTCGACGGCGTACGAGCACAGATCGTCGACGTCTATACCCTCGGTGGCAAGGCTTGCGGCGTTCGTCATGGGGAACCAGGGAGCGTGACCTCGGTCACTTCCCCGTCTCCTTTCCTCTGGTTTCCGCGCTGTTCCACGCGGCCGAACGGGAAGGTCGCGAGCGCCAGTCCCTGGCGCTCGTCGACACCAGCCTAGCATCAGCCGCCCCCTACGGCGCGGCCACGCAGTTCGTCAAGAACCGGCCCGAATGTGACCCGCTTCACTTTATGGAATTCCGGCCGGATAAAGGATCAAGAGAATCCCGGCCGACCGGCGATCAATTCACCGGAGAAATGCCAGCGCAATTGGCCCGCATAGGCCGAACTCCCGTCCCTTACACTGGATGCCGCCCAGTCCGAAACCCTCCCCCGCCCTGGAGCCCCCTGGTGAGTACGGCCGCCGATCGAGTGCTCAGCGAAGTCGCCGAAGCGGTCCGGCTCCAGGAAGGCCCGCCCGGCGTCCGCTCGGTCCTGCGCGCGCTGCGCCGCCTGGAACCGGCGTCGACGAAGGAGCTGAGCCGGGCGACGAGCCTCCCGGTCCCGATCGTCGCGGCCGTCGGCAACGAACTGCGCCGCCGCGACCTGGTCACCACCCAGCGCCCCTCCCGCCTGACCCCGGCCGGCCGCGCGCTCCTGGGCGAGCTGGGCATGGACCTGGCGATGAACGCCACGTGCACGACCTGCGACGGCCGCGAGCTGGTCATCCCGGACGTCCTCGACGAGGCCGTACGGCGGCTGCGCGCGCTGATGGCCGAGGGGCCCGCCGCCGACCTCGCGATCGACCAGTCGCACTGCACGCCGGAGACGAAGGTCCGCCGCGTCCTCGCCCTGCTCACCGCCGGCGTCCTGCCGGGCGGCTCGCTGCTGCTGGTCGGGGACGACGACCTGGTCTCCCTCGCGGTCGCCGTCGTCGGGGACGTCCTGGGGTCGCCGATCGTCGAGCGGGTGACCGTCGTCGACATCTCCCCCGAGATCCTCGGGTACATCCAGCAGGTCGCCGGGACGCTCGGCACCCGTGTCGAGACGGTCGAGCACGACCTGCGCGAACCGCTCCCCGAACAGCTCCGGGGCGGCTTCGACGCGGCGATGACCGACCCGCCGTACACCCCGGAAGGCGCCCGCCTCTTCCTCTCCCGCGCGGTCGAGGGCCTGCGCCCCGGCGCCGCGCACAGCATCTTCTTCTCCTTCGGCGGCAAGAGCCCCGACGAGATGCTCGCCGTCCAGCGCGAGATCCTGGACCTGGGCCTGGTCACCCACGGCCACATCCGCAACTTCAACGAGTACGAGGGCAGCGGCATCCTCGGCGGCGTCGGCTTCTTCCAGCACCTCCTGACGACGAGTACGACGGCCCCGACCCACACCGGCGCCTTCGCGGGCCCCCTCTACACCGGCGACAAACGCACCCGCGCCCGCCGCTACACCTGCGTGTCCTGCGACACGTCGGTCGAGGTCGGCCCCGGCGCGAAGTGGTCCTCCATCGGCGCCCTGCGCGCGGAGGGCTGCCCGAACTGCGGCAAGGGCCCTTTCCGGCCGGGCCAGTTGGTACCGGAGGCGACGCAGACGCCTACGACGATGCCGGCACCGCCCGCCGAACCGCGAGCCACCGAAGCGCCAACTGCCCCGGAAACACCGGCCGTCACGGCGAAGCCCGTCAACTCCCCCGCCCCCAAGCAGGGTTGGCACCCCCCCACCCCCGAGTCCCGCGCCGCCCTCGCCCACCGCGCCGCCCCCTACCTCACCCGCCAGGCCACCGAACCCGACCTCCCCGCGATCGGTGACTTCGAGGCCGAGATCGCCCGTGTCTCCTTCGGTGAGGACGCGATCGACGACCCGGCGGTCTGGTCGACCCGTCTCGGCAGGGCGATGGAGAAGAACCGCGAGGGCATGATCGTCGCGGCGGCCCCGGACGGCGCCCCCGTCGGCTGGTGCTGGATCAGCATCAACACGAACGCGATGACCGGCGACCGCTACGCCAACTTCCGCTCCCTGGCGGTCTCCCCGCTCGACAACCGGGCGGACGTCGCGGAACTCCTCCTCACCGCGGGCCTGGAGTTCTGCGTGGCCAGCGGCATCAAGGAGGTCACCGGCCGGGTCCACGTCGGCAACGTCCCGATGCGCACGGTCTACCGCCGGTTCGGCTTCGACCCGACGAGCCTGACGATGAAACTCAAGCTGCCCGCAGACGGCAAGGCGACCGAAGTGGCCGCCCGATGACCATGTACGGCCACGTCAAGTGCGTCGTCTGGGACCTCGACGGCACGCTGTGGGACGAGGTCGCCGTCGAGACCGCGACGGACGAACTCCCCACCCCCCGCCCGGAGATGCTCGCCGCGATCGACACGCTCACCGCGCACGGCATCCTGAGCAGCATCGCGTCCCGCAGCGCGCCGACGGTCCTGGACCGCCTCGCGCAGAAGCTCCCGGACGTGCACGCCCGCTTCCTGTCCCCCCAGGTCTCCTGGCAGGACAAGAGCGTCGCCCTGCGCACCGTCGCCGAGGAACTCGGCATCGCCACAAGCTCGTTGCTCCTGGTCGACGACTCCCCCTACGAACGCGCCGAGGTCGAGGCCCTGCTGCCCGGCGTGACCACCCTCGACCCCGGCCAAGTCCCGCTCCTGCTCGCGGAGTTCGAGGGCAAGGAGGTCACCCCGGAGTCCCGGTCCCGCGTCGACCGCTACCGCACGGAGGCGGTCCGCCGCGCGGAGGGCGACCGCTTCGAGGGCACCCGCGAGGAGTTCCTCGCCTGGTGCGACATGCGCCTGACGATCGCCCCGGCCTCGCCGCAGGACATCCCCCGCGCCCTCGAACTCGCCGCCCGCACCCACCGGTTGAACTCCTCGGGCCTCTCCCCGGACCGACTGCGCGAACTGGCCGTCGCCCCCCGGAGCACTCTCCACACCGCCCGCATGTCCGACCGCTTCGGCGACTACGGCATCATCGGCGCCGCCCTCGTCGACCGCTCGACGCCGGACTCCTGGTCGGTCCCCCTCCTCGCGCTGTCCTGCCGGGTCGCGGGCCGGGGTGCGGCGGCGGCGTTCCTGATCCGCCTGATGGAACAGGCGCGCGACACCGGCGTACACACCTTCTCCGTGACGCTGCGCCCGACGGACGCGAACCTGGAGATGCGGATGCTGCTGCGGCAGGCGGGCATGCGCCGTACGGGCGACAGCGAGCCGCCCGTGCTCACCCGCTCCCTCACCGACCCCCTCCCCCGGACGCCCTCGTACCTCCACGTCAGAGAGACTCCCGCAGCATGACCACCCCCCGCACCGACGTCGAGCGAGAGATCCGCGCGATGGTCGCCGAGGCCACCCGCCTCGACCTCGGCTATCTCACCGCCCTCCCCGCGGACACCGAACTCTTCGGCCCCCAAATCGCGTTGACCTCGCTCGCCGGGGTCGCCCTGCTCGCCGCGGTCAAGAAGCGGTACGGCGTGGACGTGGCCGATCTCGATATCGGCCTGGACAGCCTGGAGTCGGTCGCGACGCTGGCGGACTTCGTCACCCGGGTGATCCACCCGGACGCGCCGTGACCCGTTCGCGCCGCTGACGTTAACGGGGAGTGCGGTCGGCGAACCCTGCCGCCGTACGTACCGAGTCAGTGAGGAGAACGTGATGTCTCGCATCGCGAAGACCGCGGCGGTAGTGCTCAGCACGTCCGCCGTGGTCATCGGCGGCGCCGGTCTGGCCATGGCGGACGCGGGCGCGCAGGGCGCGGCTGTCGGCTCGCCCGGCGTGCTGTCCGGCAACGTGGTCCAGGTCCCCGTCAACGTCCCGGTGAACCTGTGCGGCAACACCGTGAACGTGATCGGTCTGCTGAACCCGGCCTTCGGCAACACCTGCGTGAACGACGGCCACGGCGGCCCGAAGCACGGTGGTGGCTACGGCGGCGGCTACGGCGGCTGACGCTCCGTCACCTCCCGTACCTGCGCGAGAGAACCCCGGCACCTCCGAGCGCCGGGGTTCTCCCGTGTCTCCGACTCCCTTACGCGTAGCGGTAGATGGAGCTGACGTCCTCCAACTGGTCCGGCGTCACGTCCCACGGTGGCAGCTTCTCGCCCCGGGCCACGATCCGCCCCCGCTGCCGGTCGCCCAACTCGGGCTGCCCAGCGGGGAGATAGCGGTGCTGTGCGTGCCGTTTCTGCCAGCGGTACCAGACCAGGTCGATGAAGGCGTGGTGCAGCCAGAACACCGGGTCGTTGACGGAGGCGCCGCCCAGCATCACCCCGCCGACCCAGCGGTGCACGCGGTTGTGGTTGCGCCAGGAGACGCTGCCCCGCCCGGTGCCCCAGCCCTCCAGCTTGTTGCGGAAGCCCCGGGTGACCGTCGAGTCCCAGGGCGCGGTGTCGTAGGCGGGGTCCTTCATCGCCCACTCCAGCTCGTCCTTGGTGGGCAGGTCGATGGGGTCGCGGGCGCGGCCGAGGTCGCGGGTGAGGAAGTCCTCGTCGGTGATGTTCTCGCGGATCGTCCAGTGGCCCGCCCCGTACGCGAACGGCCCCGTGGTGACCTGCCGGTCGCCCGGACGGCCGTTGCCGCCCAGCAGATCCGCCGTCCACGGCGCCGACTTCGCGGTGCGGTCGCGCGTCCAGTCCCAGTACGGCACGGTCACCGAGTCGTCGACCTTGCGCAACGCCCGCTCCAGGTCCAGCAGGAAGCGCCGGTGCCAGGGCAGGAACGAGGGCGCCATGTGGGCCGTACGCAGTCCGTCCTCGCCGTCGGACACGTAGAAGTCGATGTGCATGCGGACGAACTCGTCGTACTCGCCCCGGCGTTTGACCTCCAGGAGCGCCTTCACGAAGCGTTTTCGCTCGGCCGCCGTGAGGGTGCTGACGTCCTTACGCGTGTAGGCCATGGGGTCCCCCCGCCTGTTCCTTGAGCTGTTCGCCGGGGCCGAGTTCGTCGACGGCGGCGCGGGCGGCCTGAAGCGGGGTGTCGTACGAGCGGTAGTGGTCGACCATGCTCAGCCAGGTGCCGTCGGCGCGGCGCATGAGGTGCAGGGGACGGCCGTCGACGGTGACGTGCCAGGACGGGTCCGCGTCGCGGCCGTTGCCCGCCGGCATGCCCTGGATGTGCCGCCCCCGGTAGACCTCGTCGAACCCCGGCCCGGGATCCACGTCCCGAAACCCCCGCGACGCCACCACCAGCGGGGTGACCGCCGCGACCAGGCCCACCCCGATCAGCCCCCGCAGCAGCCCCCGCCGCCCCGGTCTCGCCACCGTCACCGAAGTCCCGCCCACACCGACGACCGTCATCCTCGACTCCTCCTGAGCTTCCGCTGTCACAGCGGTAACCGCGCGAGGGGGCGGGGGGTCACGGAATCGGGGGTGTACGGCGGCCCGGGGACCCACTCCCCGGGCCGCCGCCGGCGCCGTTACAGGCCCTCGGCCAGGCCCAGGCCGGCCCCCGGGACGGCCTGGAGCGCGGGGGTGACGAGGCCGGCCGCGGGGAGCTTCGGGGCCGGGAGGCCGAAGTTGGCGGGGTCCGGCGGGGTGAGGGGGAGGTCGAGGGTGGCGCCGGGGCCGAGCGCGCGGACGTCACTGGCGGGGGCGTCCAGACCGGCGTGGTCGAACTCGTCGCCGAGGACGCGCGGGAGCGGCGTACGCAGGCCGAGGCCGGGGAGGGCCGCGCCGACCGGGAGCTGGGGGATCGCGCGGTCCGGGACGAGCCGGCCCTCGACGTACCGGGGGCCGTCGGGGGCGCCCGGCATCGGGAGCGGGAGTTCGCCGCCGACCTCCGGCAGTTCCATGCCGAGCGCCGTCTCGGCGCCGCCCAGCGGGACGGGCACGGGGACCGTCTCGGCCGCGGCGGCGGGGGTCGTGGCGGCGGCCCCGGCAGCGGCGGCCAGCAGCACGGCGGCGAGGGTTCCTCGGGTGGTCGACTTCATCTCGGGTACGGGCCTTTCGGTTCTCGGGAGACGCGCTCTGCGTACGGGGTAACGAGCGGGGCGAGCACCCTGGAAACGAGGCCGGTTCACAATTCCCCCGGACGCGGGAATCGAACGACTAAAGCGGACGGGGTGTCACTCGCCTGGGTGACACCCCGTCCGCCCCGAGAACGCGTGGAAGCGCGTGAGAACGCGTGAGAGCGCTACCGCAGGCTGCGCGCCGGGAGCACGATGTGGGCCGCCGCGTTCAGCGTCTCGTCGGCGCCCGCGAACGCGGCCAGCGCCTCCAGCTCGACGGGCTTGCCCGGTTCGGCCTCGGGCCAGGGGCGGGTGGTGAAGACGAGGTAGGCGTACCCCCGGTTCTCGACGGCGGCCAGCCACTCCGGCGGCGGCACGCACTGCGCGTTCAGGCTCGGCATGTTCAGCACCGCCTGTCCGGCCTCGACCAGCAGGCTGACCGGCAGGCTCGGCCGTTCGGTCCCGTCGACGAGGTCGCCTCCGACGGGCAGGCCGTTGTCGGTGAGGAGCCGCTCGATGGCGCTCGCGGTCACCTCGGGCCCGTCGGCCGCGTCACCGAGGGAGTAGGCGAGCAGGTAGGGCATGTCACTGCCGTCGGGGGCCTCGCCGCTCCACGGCATCACGACCAGGGTGCCGAGGTCGGCGACACGGAAGGGGCGGGTTTCGCTAGTTGAGGTCACCGCGCGACCATAGCGGCGCATTCGGGGCCGACCGGACGCGTTCTCACCCGAGCGGAGGACGCCGTACGGGTGTGCCACTCGTACGAGGGACGGGCGGGTCCCGGGGTGGACGGCGGGCCGGTCCCGCGGGTGCGGGTGGCCGGCCCCTCGTCGCGTGCTCAGCCCTGCAGCGGCAGCCCGCCGAGCAGCGGGTTGTGCTGGTTGAGCGCGCCGGTCGCGCCCTTGACCGCGTTGAGGGGGGAGCCCTCGTTCTCGGTGTTGAGCGCGTCGGACTGGTGCTGGAGCGGCATCACGTCCTTCGCGGTGAGGTTCCCCGAGGTGAGCGTGTTCACCGCGCCGGTGAGGCTGGTGGGCGTGAGGTCGGCGGTGCTGTGCGCGAACGCGGGCGCTGCGGCGCCGGCGAGGGCAATGCTTCCGGCAACGACAGCGGCAGCCTTGAGGGACTTCATCGGGTTCCTTTCCAACGGCGTCTGTGAGGTAAGTCGGCAAAACACGACGCCGTGCCTAACGATTCCCTCGCTCGCCGGAAACCCCGGATGCAGAAATTTCAGCACCCCGGCCGGAATCCCGCCGGGCGGGCGGGGATTGTCCGGCGGTTCCGGGCTCCCTCAATTGCGGTTCGCGCGGGGCGAGTTCGCGGGATCGGGGGGCGGAACGCCGTCGGCCGGGGTGCGGAAACCTTTCGCGCGTTACGACGCCGAGACGGGCAGCGGGGGCGTCGCCGGGAGCGCGGGCGGGGTCACGGGGAGCGGCGGTGTGGCCGGGAGCGCGGGCGTCGCGGGCAGGGCCGGGGCCGCGGGGACGGCCGCCGCCGGGTCGACCGGCAGTGCGGGGGCCGCCGGGAGCGCCGGGAGCGCCGGCAGCCCTGCCAGGCTCGGCGCGGGCAGACCGCCGCCGAGGAGGGTCGCCGCGACGACGTTCACCAGCCCCAGCAACGTGCCGGTCGCCGCGGACACGACCCCGGTCACGTCCCCGGACGTCACCGCCGCGAGCAGCTTCGCGACGGCGGCCTGGAGTGCGGCGAGCGCGTCGCCCTGGACGTCGGCCAGGGCGGCCTTGGTCTCGGCGCCGGACTTGCCGTCGTCACTGACAGAACGTCCGTCGCTCGCGGCGAGTTCCCCGGCACCCGATTTCTCGACCGGCAACGGCAACGGCAGCGGCGGTGCCGCCGGAAGCGCGGGCGGCGTCACGGGCAGCGGGGGCGTCGCCGGGAGCGCGGGAGCCGCCGGTACGGCCGCCGCCGGGTCGACCGGCAGCGCCGGTGCCGCCGGCGTCGAGGGTGCCGCCGCGGTGATCTTCGCGACCGCCGCCTTGATCGCGTCGGACAGCGCCGCGGCCTTCTCCGGCGTCAACTGGCCGTCGGGGGCCGCGAGTACGGCGTTGATGAGGTCGGTGACGGGGGTGAGCAGGGAACCGAGGTCACCGAGGCTCTTGGTCTGGGCGAGCAGCGCGTCGGCGTTGGGGAGGGGCGCCTTGGACGCCGCTGCGGTGCGCTCGGGAGCGCCGTCCGCCGCGAACGCGGCAGGGGCGGCGACGCCGAGGACGAGGGAGGCGCACAGCGCGGTGGACGCGATACGTCGTACGGGCAGACCACGCATGAGAATTCCTTTCGATTGCGTCAGGTCTCGACCCCACCGTGCGAGTGACACACACTCACCGCAACAGATCAACGACAGTCCGTGACCGCCCGTGCGACCGCATCGCCCCAGGTCGGACGGCCCGTCAAGTGCCGTGCGCCGTGTCGCGCGGACGACCCCCCATTCGGGGGAGCGGCATGCGAAACGGCCGCCCCCCTGGCTGGGGAGCGGCCGTCCGGCGAAGAGGCGCGTCAGTCGTTGACGCAGGTGTTGCCGAACGCCGGGTTCAGCAGACCGATGACGTCGACGGAGTTGCCGCAGACGTTGACCGGCACGTGCACGGGAACCTGGAGGACGTTGCCCGACAGCACACCCGGGGAGTGCTCGGCGACACCCTGCGCGCCACTGTCGGCGGCGGCGACGCCGGAAGCGCCGGCGACGGCCGCCGCTGCAACGGTGGTGAGGGCCAGGCCCTTCGCGATACGCGACATGGAGAGGTGCTCCTTGGGGTTTTGACACGAACATCCGGGCGGGGATGCCCGGCGCTGTGTCAACGCGCGACGCCCCGAGGGGTTGTGCGGCCAATGGAGTGATGTCTCGCCGGTCCGACTTTCACCATTCCGACACACTTGACCGCTATCACCGGATTAGTCCGAATACGGTTTAGAGTTGCGGCCCATCCGACGCACCCCTATAAGCCAGCAAATCGCACTGCGGACTCGCCCCGCAGGTTCCCCGAAAGGGCCATGCCGGTCATGCGCACTCCCACGGCTCCGCTGCTGCGCCGCGCGACGGTGGGCGTCCTCGCCCTCGCCACCCTCTGGACCTCGAACCCCGCGGCCGCCGCCCCCGCCGAGGCCCCCGCCCTCCCCTTCGCCGAGCGCTACCGCGCCACCCAGCACGGCGGCATCGTCCGCGCCGCGAACACCTCGATCACCTGCCGCGCGCTGACCCCGGGCTGCGCCGAGACGCAGGACGGTCAACTCCCGGGGGCCAACAGCGACTTCGACATGTTCTACGTCGACGTCGACGACGACCCCAACACCTACAACTCCTCCCGCGCCGAGGTCCGCCTCCCGCAGGGCTCCCGCGTCACCTACGCCCGTCTCTACTGGGGCGGCAACCTGCGCGTCGGCGAGCAGAAGCCCCCGAAGGACAACGGCCGGGTCCTGATCGCCGAGCCCGGCGGCTCGTACAAGGCGCTCCTCGCCGACACCGTCACCGGCCACCGCGTCGCCGGCGGCGCCGACGCCTTCCAGGCTTCGGCGGACGTCACGAAGCTGGTCCGGGAGAGCGGCGAGGGGCTGTACACGGTCGCACAAGTCAATGTGGCGATGGGGAAGTCGACGGCCGGCGCCTGGGGCGGGTGGACGCTCGTCGTGGCGTACGACAATCGGAACGAACCCCTCCGCCACCTCTCCCTCTGGGACGGCTTCGACACCCTGAACGCCAAGCGGGGGCACGAAGTGACACTCAAGGGGCGCGCACTGGCGGCGCACGCGGGCGGGTACGCCGGGCTCGTGGCCTACAACGGCGACCCCGGCCGAACGGGTGACTCGCTCGTGTTTTCGACGGGGGCGGGCCGCGAGTTCCGCCTCGGAAACGCCGCCAATCCGGCCGACGACGTACTGAACTCCACGATCAGCGAGCCGGGGGAGGCTCCGGCGGCGCGTGAACCGGCGTACGCCAGCACCCTCGGCTACGACTCCGACGTGTTCGATCTGAGCGAGGGTTTGCGGCGCGGTGGTGACCAGGCGGGCCTGCGTCTCGTTTCCTCCCGGGACGCGGCGTGGGCCGGGGCGCTCTTCGTCGCCGTCGACGCCCGGCAGTAGTCAGGCGCGTTCCCGCCCGTCCCGAGCGTCATCCGTGAGCGAGGAAACCGCGCCATGCACCAGTCAGTACCCGAAGCCGGCCCCCGGGTCCTGCATGTCACGCAGCCCGTGGACGGCGGAGTCGCCCGCGTCGTCATGGATCTGACGGTCCGTCAGCTCGCCGCCGGGTGCCGCGTCACGGTCGCCCTCCCCGACAGCCCCCTCGCCGCCGACCTGGCCGCGCTGGGGGCCGTCGTACGCCGCTGGGAGGCGGCCCGGGCGCCGGGGCCCTCGCTGGCCTCGGAGGTGCGGCGGCTCGGGCGTCTGGTGCGGGAGGAGCGGCCGGAGCTGGTGCACGCGCACTCCGCGAAGGCCGGTCTCGCCGCGCGGCTCGCGGTGCGCGGGCGGGTGCCGACGGTGTTCCAGCCGCACGCCTGGTCGTTCGAGGCCGTCGACGGGGCCATGGCCGCGCTCGCCCTCAACTGGGAGCGGTTCGGGGCGCGTTGGGCCGACCGGCTGGTGTGCGTCAGCGAGGGCGAGCGGGCCGCCGGGGAGCGGGCCCAGATCGCCGGGCGGTATCAGGTGATCCCCAACGGCATCGACACCGGCCGCTTCCACCCCGCGCCCGTGGACACCGTCCGCGCCGCCCTCCTCCCGGACGTCGACCCGGCCGCGCCGCTCGTGGTGTGCGTGGGGCGGCTGTGTCGGCAGAAGGGCCAGGACCTGCTGCTCACCGCCTGGGAGCGGGTCGTCCGCGAGGTGCCCGGGGCGCGGCTCGCGCTCGTCGGGGGCGGGCCGGACGAGGCTCAACTCCGGCTGGCGGCACCGGAGTCGGTGACGTTCGCCGGAGCCGTCGAGGACACCGTGCCCTGGTACCAGGCCGCCGATCTGGTCGTCCTGCCGTCCCGCTGGGAGGGCATGGCGCTCGCCCCGCTGGAGGCGCTGGCGTGTGGCCGCCCGGTGGTGGTGACCGACGTGGCCGGCGCCCGCGAGAGCCTGCCGCCCGCGCTCGCCGAACGATGCCTGGTGCCGCCCGGGGAGCCCGCCGCGCTGGCGGGCGCGGTCACCGGCCTGCTGCTCGCCCCTCTGCTGCGCGAGTCCCTCGGCTCCCGGGGCCGCCGGCACGTCCTGTCCACACACGACGTGCGGCGCAGCGCCGGGGCTGTCGCGGAGCTGTACCGCGAACTCCTCGGCGGCGAGCGGCCGTTGCCGCGCGTCGAGCCCACCGAGTGCAGGGAGTCCATCCACTCGTGACCGCCGAAAGCACCGTCCCCTCCCCCGGTTCGCCCGTCTCCGTCATCCCGCGCCGCGACAGCGGTACGGGGTTCCGGTTCCCGGTGCGGCGGCCCTCGGCGCGGCCCCCCTCGCCGCTGCCGCTGCTGCTGGCCGACTTCACCGCCGTGGCCGCCGGGGTCCCCGCGCTCGCCGAGGCGCAGCGCAGGCCCTTGCTGGTCGGGGTGTTGGTGGCCGCGACCATACTCCTGCGGCCCCAGCGGGCCCGGCCCGTCGCGGGGGTGCTGGACGAACTCCCCACCGTCTGCGGGCGGATCGCGGTCGCCTGGCTGGCGCTGGCCGCCCTGGTCGCCGCGAACTCGCCGGTGGACGCGCTGACTTGGGGCACCCTCGGGTTCGGGTTCGCCGCGCAGGCGGGTGCCGCCTGCGCCGGGCGCTCGCTCGTCCACTACCGGCGCCGGCGGCGGCTCGCCCGGCGGCCCCGGGCCGCGCTCGTCGTGGGTCCCGCGGCCACCGCGCAGAAGGTCGCCGCCGCCATGCTGCGGCATCCCCGGTGCGGGGCCGAGCCGGTCGGGATCGTCGCCGAACAGGGCGGCGGGAGCGGCGGGTTGCCAGTTCTGACGACTGGTCAGGACGTCCAGATGGCGGTCGTGCAGAACGGGGTGCGGGACGTCCTGTGCGTCGACCCCGCCGTACGGATCACGCAGGCGCCGCTGCTGCGGGCGCTCGCCGAGTCCGGGTGCGCGGTGTGGGAGGTGGACGCGGAGTCGCCGTCGTACGCCTCGCGGGACCAGCTCGCCGGGTACCCGCGGCGGCCGTTGGACCTCGGGCTCAGGCGGCGGGGCAGCGCCGGGAAGCGGGTGCTGGACGTCGCCGTGTCGGGGACGCTGCTGCTGCTGATCAGCCCGCTGCTGCTGGTGTGCGCGGTCGTGCTGCGCTGCACCGACGGGCCCGGGGTGGTGTTCCGGCAGGAGCGGATCGGGAAGGACGGGCGGCCGTTCACGCTGCTGAAGTTCCGCACCTACCGGCCCGCCGACGAGCACGAGTCGGCGACGCGGTGGAGCGTCGCCGGGGAGCGCGAGATGAGCCCGTTCTGCCGGTTCCTGCGGCAGACCTCGCTGGACGAGCTGCTCCAGCTGTGGAACGTGCTGCGCGGGGACATGAGCCTCGTCGGGCCGCGGCCCGAACGGCCGTACTTCGTCGGGCAGTTCAGCCAGACCTACCCCGGATACGCGGCCCGGCACCGGATGCGGGCCGGGATCACCGGGCTCGCCCAGATCAACGGGCTGCGCGGGGACACCTCGATCGAGGACCGGGCCCGCTTCGACAACGCCTACATCGACAACTGGTCGCTGTGGCAGGACATCTGCATCCTGCTGCGCACCGCCGCCGCCTTCGTGCGGCCGACCGGGAGCTGACGCCGATGGCCCTCGCCCTGCCGCTCACCCCGCCCCGGTCCTGGTCGCCGGTGCTGCCGGTCGCCGCCGTGATCGCGCTCGTCGCCCTGCCCGTCGCCCCCGGCGGCGAGGGGGGCGCGGGGCCCGCCGACGCGCTCTCCGCGCTGGTCGTCCTCTTCTGCGTCGTACGGCTGCTGCGGCGCCGGGCCCGGCCGCTGTCCCGGCGGGCCGCCGTGCTGTTCGCGCTGCCGGTCGCCGGGCTCACGCTGGCCGCGTTCGGCGCCGCCTCCGCGAGCGCCGGGGTGTCCGGGCTCGGGCGGTACCTCCAGGTCTTCGTCCTCGTCCCGGCCGCCGTGCTGCTGCTGATCCGCGACGCCCGCGACTTCCGGCTGCTGGCCTGGTCGTTCGTCGGGCTCGCCGGGTGGCAGGGGGCCGTCGGCGTCCACCAGTTCGTCACCGGCACCGGGGCGTCGTACCAGGGCGAGGAGATCCGGGCGGTCGGCACCTTCGGGCCGCAGGACGTCATGGGGATGGCGACCGTCGTGTCCTTCGGGCTGATCTGCGCGGTGGGGCTCGCGCTCGGGCGGTCCGTGGCGCGGGAACGGCTGATCGCGGCGGTCTGCGCGGGAGCCCTGCTGATTCCGCTGGCCCTCTCCTTCAGCCGGGGCGCGTGGATCGCCACGGCGCTGACCTGCTCGGTGCAGTTGATGCTGGCCGGGCTGCGAAGGGCCCTGAAAGTGGGGGCGGTTGTGGCGGCCCTCGGCATCATCCTCGTCGGCGGTTTCGGGGTCGGCTCCGCGATGCTCCAGGAGCGGGTCAGCAGCATCACCCAGGTCACCGACACACCGGACCAGTCCGTCACCGACCGCTACACCATGTGGGCCGCGGCCCTCGGCATGTGGCGCGAACAGCCGTTGACCGGCGTCGGGTTGAAGGGCTTCCCCGAACACCGGGACGCGCACGCGTCGTTGGCGCTGTCCTCCGGCAGCGACACGGAGGGCGCGGGCTCGGCGTACGTCAAACAGCCCCTCCTGTCCCCGCACAACATGTACCTGCTGATCCTCAGCGAACAGGGCCTCATCGGCCTCCTGGCGTTGGCGGGCGGCTGGCTCGCACTCCTGACGTGCGCGCTGCGCAACCTGGTCCGCGAACACAGGCGTCAACGGGCCTCCCTGGACTGCGCGTTGATCGCCTGCGGGCTGTCGGTGTGGCAGCTCACGGACTTCATGTACGCCGACATCGGGGGGCCGTCGACGGTCCTCACGGCCATCTGCGTGGGGCTGATCGCGTGGTGGGCGCTGGCCTCCGGCGCCGACGCCGAGGGGGCCGCCACCCGATGACGGTGCCCTCTTCCCGAACCCCTGGAACGGACGGCGCAGCGGAGAGAGTCCCGCCGACGCCGTCCGCGAGGGTGTTCGGAACACCGCCCCCGGAGACCGGGCCTCGGGGGAGAACCGAGACCCGGGCGGAGTCCGGAGCCGCGCCGGAGGCGGAACGGCGGGACGGGGGTGCCGCGCGAGCGGAGACCGGACCACTCGGCGAATCTCCGGCACGAACAGAAGCCGGCCGACTGGCCTCAACCGCCGCACCGGCTGAGGCCGGGGCCGCCCCGGAAACCGGGAAGCCTGGCGCAACCGCCGCACGAACAGAGACCAGGGCCACGCCGGAGACCGGACCACTCGACGCAACCACCGCACGGCCAGGAACCGGGACCGCTTCAGGAACCGGGCGGCCGGGCGTGAGCGACGCGCGAACCGGGGCCGGGGCCGCACTCGGAGCCGGGTGGCTGGGCGAGGCCGCTGTGCGGGCCGAGCCCGGCGGGGCACACGGTGCCGCCCCGGAAGCCGGACAACACACGGCAGCCGAACAGCCCGGCGCAACCGCCACGCAAGCCGGAACCAGAACCACCCCCGAAACCGCACACACCGAACCCAGCAGGGCGCGCAGCACTGCCCCGGAAGCCGGGCAGCGTGCGGGAGTCGGGGCGCGTGGAGACATCGACGCGGGAAGGGTCGCCGCTGTGGGTCCCGGTGCCGCTCGTCTCCGGCCCCTGGCCGACGAGCCGCTCCCCGGTCAGCCCCTCCCCGGTGCGCCCCTCCCCGGCCGGACCATCCCCTGCCCGTCCCCCGGCCCGAACGCCCCCCGCCCGTCCCCCGTCTCCCCCGAACCCTCCCACCCCACCGGCAAGTTCCTCGCCAAGGCCGCCGTTCTCACCGCGGTGCTCTCCATCGCCGGGTCCCTGCTCGGGCTGGTCCGGGATCAGGCGCTCGCCCGGCTCTTCGGGGCCGGGCAGGAGACGGACGCGTTTCTCGTCGCCTGGACGATCCCGGAGTTCGCGGCGACGCTGCTGATCGAGGACGGGATGGCGTTCGCGCTGATCCCGGCGTTCAGCATGGCCCTCGCCCAGAAGGCGCGGGGCGCCTCCGGGGATCCGGTACGGGCGCTCGTCGCCGGGACCCTGCCCAAGCTGTCGCTCGCGTTCATGGGGGTCGGAGCACTCATCATCGGCCTGGCACCCCAGGTCGTCGAGGTGCTCGCGCCGGGCCTGCCCAACCCTCAACTCGCCGTCGACTGCACCCGGTTGACGGCGACCTGCGTCGTCAGCTTCGGGCTGGCCGGCTATTGCAGCGCCGCCTTGAGGGCGCACCGCAAGTTCGGCGCCCCCGCCGCGATCTACGTCGCGTACAACACCGGCATCATCGCCGGGATGTTCGTGCTGGGCGGGCATTGGGGGGTGCGGTCGGCGGCGGCAGGGGTCGCGGTCGGCGGCGTACTGATGGTGCTCGTACAACTGCCCTCACTGCTCAAGCAGTTGACCACCAGAGCGGCCGTCCAGGACAAGCGCGCCGAGCAGGAGCCCCAGGCGCTGAACACCGCCCTCCTCGCGACCGTCCTGCTGTTCGCGCTGTGCCGGCAGTCGCAGGTCCTGATCGAGCGGTTCCTCGCCTCCCGTCTCCCCGAGGGCGCCATCTCGCATCTCAACTACGCCCAGAAGGTGGCGCAGATGCCGATGCTGCTGTCGATGATGCTGATCACGGTCACCTTCCCCGTGGTCGCGAGGGCGCTCGCGGAGGGGGACACCGAGCGGGCGCGCAAGCGGGTGGAGAGCGACCTCGCGCTGGCGACGTGCGTGGTGCTGCTGGGCACGGCCGCGGTCGTCGCCTGCGCCCCGCAGATCATCCAACTCCTGTTCCAGAAGGGCGCGTTCACCCCGCAGGACACGGCGGCGACCGCGCAGGTGATGCGCGTGTACGCGCTGGGCCTGCTGGGCCAGACCCTCACCGGCGTCCTCGTGCGCTCGTACTTCTCGGCGGGCCGCCCGAGCTGGTACCCGGTGGGCGCGATGGCCGTGGGGATCGTGGTGACGTCGTGGATCGGCGCGCTGAGCGTGGGGAGCCTGGGGGTCACCGGCATCGCGGTCGCCAACGCGGCCGGTATCTCGGTGACCGCGCTGGTGCTGCTCGCGGGGCTGGGCCCGAGGAGTGTCCCGGTCCATGTCCGGGGCGTGCTGCACGAGTTGGGCAGGCCGGTGCGGGCCGCACTGGTCGCGACGGTCCTCGGCGCGTACGCCGCGGGCCATGTGACCGGGGGGCCGGTCGCGGGGGCGGGTGCCGGGGGGCTGACCGTGATCGCCGTCTTCCTCGTCCTCGGCTGGGCGCTGGACGCCCAGGGGGTCGAGCCCGTCCTGAGGTCCGTCCGTTCCGCATCCCGAAGGCTGGCAGCCCATGTCCGTTCCCGTTGAGACCCGAGCCAGACGCCAGGCGCCCAACTCCCTTCCCTGGGTGGCGATGTACCACTCGGTGGGCGACTGCTCCGACGACCCGTACCGCATCACCGTGACCCCGGAACGCCTCGACGCGCAGCTCGCCTGGTACGCCCGCAGCGGCCTGAAGGGCGTCTCGATGGCGGAGCTGCTCGCGGCGCCCGACCGCACCGGCCTGATCGGCCTCACCTTCGACGACGGCTACACGGACTTCGTCACCGCAGCGCTCCCGGTCCTGCGCGCCCACGACGTCACCGCGACCCTCTTCGTCCTCCCGGGCCGCCTCGGCGGCGACAACGCCTGGGACCCGCTGGGCCCCCGCAAGCCCCTCCTCACAGCGGACGGCATCCGCGAGGCGGCCGCGCAGGGCATGGAGATCGGCTCGCACGGCCTCACCCACGTCGACCTGACGAAGGCGGACGACGAGACGCTGGCGGCGGAGACCGAACAGAGCCGCGACCAGCTAAGTGACCTGCTGGGAACCGACGTTGACGGTTTCTGCTACCCGTACGGCACGATCGACGAGCGCGCCGTCTCGGCCGTGCGCGACGCCGGTTACGCCTACGCCTGCGCGATCGACCCCGGCGCCCTGAACGGCGTCCACGCCCTGCCCCGCGTGCACATCGGGCAGAACGACACCGCCGCCCGCCTCTTCCTCAAGCACCGCCTGCACCGGCTGCGCCGGCGTCCGGTGGAGGGCCTGCGGTGAGGGCGCTGCACATCATCACGGGCCTCGGCACGGGCGGCGCCGAGCAGCAACTGCGGCTGCTGATCCGGCACTTGCCGGTCGACTGCGAGGTCGTCACGCTCACCAACCCGGGCGCGGTGGCCGACGGCCTGATCGCGGACGGGGTACGCGTCACCCACCTCGGCATGTCCGGCAACCGCGACCTGGGCGCCCTGCCCCGCCTGGTGAAGCACATCAGGTCGGGCGGCTACGACCTGGTCCACACCCACCTGTACCGCGCCTGCGTGTACGGCCGTCTCGCGGCCCGCCTCGCGGGCGTGAAGGCGATCGTGGCGACCGAACACTCCCTGGGCGACGCGCAGATGGAGGGCCGCGACCTCACTCAGGGGGTGCGCGCCCTCTACCTGGCGAGCGAGCGGCTGGGCCGTTCCACGGTCGCCGTCTCCCCGACGGTCGCCGACCGGCTGCGCCGCTGGGGCGTGCCCGCGCCGCGCATCGAGGTCGTCCCGAACGGCATCGACCTGGCCCGTTTCCGCTTCGACCCGGTGGCCCGCCACCGCACGCGCCGGCGCCTGGGCCTGCCGGAGGACGCGTACGTGATCGGCGGCATCGGCCGCCTGAACGCCGGGAAACGTTTCGATGTCCTCGTCGAGGCCCTGGCGGGGCTCCCGGACGACCACTGGCTGTTGCTGGTGGGCGGCGGCCCCGAGGAGAGCGTGCTGCGGCGTACCGCGCACGAAGTGGGCGTCGCCGACCGGGTGTTGTTCACCGGCGAGCGCCCGTACGTCCCGGACGGCTCCCCCGGCCCCGACCTGCCGTCGCTGACGTCCGCGATGGACGTCCTGGCGTCCCCGTCGCCGGACGAGGCGTTCGGGCTGGCGGTCGTGGAGGCGCTCGCCGCGGGGCTGCCGGTGCGGTACGCGTCGTGCCCGGCGGTCGAGGACCTCCCGACGCCCGCGCCGGACGCCCGCCAAGTCCCATGCGGCGTCGAGGAGTTCGCCAACTCCCTGCGCCGTCCCCCGACTTCCGGCCCGCGCACCCCGCCCGAGGCCGCCCGCCACTACGACATCGCCCGCAGCGCCGCACGCCTCATGGACGTCTACACGACCACCCTCTCTGTCCCGACACCCCAGAAAGCCACCGCCACATGACCGAGAACACCTCCCGCCGCACCGCCGTCCTCACCCGTGCGAAGGCGCTCCCGCCGTGGACCCTGCTCGCCGCCGGCGCCCTCGCCGGCGGCCTCGCGGGCGGCGCGTACGGCGCGTTGAAGCCGCCCGTCTACACGGCGACCGCGTACGTCGTCGCCGTCCCAGCCGAGAAGTCCGACCCGTCGTCCGCGCTGGGCTTCGCGCAGGCGTACGGCCGGGTCGCGAACCAGCTCGCGGTGCTCGGCGACGCCCAGGTGTGGGCCGGGGTGCCGGTGAAGACGCTCCAGAAGAGCGTGCAGACGGCGACCTCGCCGGACGCGCCGATGGTGGCGATCACCGCGACCTCGGGGCGCGCGGACCTCGCCGCCGACATGGCGAACGCGGTGTCGCGGGCGCTGACCCAGCACGCGAAGGGCAGCGAGAAGACGACGAACGTCGAACTCCAGCCGTTCGCGCGGGCGGTGAAGCCGACCGACCCGTCCTCGCAGTCCCCGGCGGTCACCGGTCTGGTAGGCGCGAGCGCGGGCGGACTGCTGGGCGGGCTGGTGCTGTTGGTGCGTCCGAAGCGCAAGTCCCAGACGGTGACGCGCACTTCGGCCGCCGAGGAGACCAAGGCCGCGCCCGTCCCCGGCCCGGCCCTCGCCGCCGACGTCCACGGGGCGCGATGAACACCGAACTGGTGACGGACGAGGGCGAGTTCGCCGCCCTCGCCGCCGACTGGGCCGACCTGTACGGGCGGTGTGCGACGGCGACGCCGTTCCAGAGCCACGCCTGGCTGCACTCCTGGTGGCTGTCCTACGGCAGGCGCGGCCGACTGCGCCTGCTCCTGGTGCGCGGCGCGCGGGGCGAACTCCTCGCCGCCGCGCCCCTGATGGCCGTACGCAGTCCGTTTCCCGCGCTGGTGCCGCTGGGTGGGGCGATCTCCGACTACGGGGACGTCCTGGTCGACGACGAGCGGGGCGAGGAGGCCGTCGCCGTGCTCACGGAGGGGCTCGCGGCGGCGGCGCGGACGGCGCTGATCGACTTCCGCGAGGTGCGTCCGGGGGGCGCGGTCGAGCGGGTCTACGAGCACTGGCGGGGACCCCGGCGCCGGGTCGGCGACTCGGTGTGCCTGGAGCTGCCGGCCGTGCCGATGGAGGAGCTGGTGGCGCGGCTGCCGTCGGCGAAGGCCCAGCGGGTGCGGGCCAAGCTGCGCAAGCTGACCTCGCTGGGGGTGGAGCGCAGCGTCGTACCGGCCGAGGGGGTGGACGCGGCGCTGCGGCGGCTGCTTGAGCTGCACCAACTCCAGTGGCAGGGACGGAAGGTGACCTCCGAGCACCTGCAACAGCGGTTCTGCGAGCACCTGGTGAGGTCGGTGGGGCCGATGGTGCGGTCGGGGGACGCGGTGGTGACCGAGTTCCGGCTCGACGACGACGTCGTGGCCGTCGATCTCACGCTGCTGTCGCGGGAGTTGGCGGGGGGCTATCTGTACGGGGCGCATCCGCGGCTGCGGGAGCGGAAGGCGGACGTCGCGGTGATGCTGCTGGACGCGTGCGCCGAGCACGCCCGCAAGCCGCCCCGGGGGGCCTTGAGCCTGCTGCGCGGGAACGAGCCGTACAAGCACCACTGGCGGCCCGAACCCGTCGTCAACCAGCGCCTGTTGCTGGCCCGGCGGCGCACCGCGCCCCTGCTGTCGGCGGCGCTGTGCGACGTGGCGGCCCGGCGGCGCGGCAAGGAGTTACTGCACCGCTGGGAGTCCTTCAGGGAGCGGTCCGGTGGCGGCGGGACCTGAACTGCCGGGCCCGCCGCCACCGGTCGGGTCACCGGTTGCGGGAGAACCAGTCGAACTTGAGGCAGAGCTTCCCGCCGAGCCAGTGCTCGACCCAGCTGCCGAGGTCGACCGGCGAGCACTCCGGCTGCGGCTCCACCGGAGGCGTCACCGGAGGCTCCACCGGCGGGACGACCGGCGGCTCCACCGGCGGGACGACCGGCGGTTCGACCGGGGTGACCGGCTCGTCCGTCCGGCCGGACAGCATCGACCGGTAGACCTCGGAGGAGCGCGGGTTCGACGAGCACTGCCACACGCCGTGCGGGCAGTAGTCGGTGACGGTGTTGTACAGCGGTTTGTGCTCGTCCATCCAGGCGAGCATGCGCCGCATGTACTCCGGGTTGTCACCGTTGCGGAAGAGTCCCCATTCCGGATAGGAGATGGCCTTGTCGTGGGCCTTCGCGAAATCCACGTGCTGCTGAAGGCCGTAGGGCTCCGTGATCTGTTCGTCGAACGTCCGGCCGGTGGGCTGGTCGTAGGAGTCCATTCCGACGATGTCGACGGTGGCGTCCCCGGGATAGCACTGCGTCCACGGGACGGCGTCGCGGCCCCGGCTCGGCGTGAAGTCGAACCGGAACTTCTGGCCCGGCACCGACCGCATGGTGGTGACGATCCTGTTCCAGTACGTCTTCCAGGCTTCCGGGTCCGGGCCGCAACGATGGGTGTACGTGGTGCCGTTCATCTCCCAGCCGAGCACGATGACCGTGTCGGGCACCTTGAGGGCGACGAGGCGTTCGGCGAGGGCCTTGTAGTGGTGGTCGAACTGTCCGGCGGCGCCCTGCCGCAGCAGCCGGCGCACCTCGAAGTCGGGGACGCCCTCCTCGTTGCGCTCCAGCATCGGCACGTTGAGGACGAACATCCGGTCGTCCTTCTCGCGCCGCCAGTCCGCCCACACGTCGAGGAAGCCGGGGGCGCCCTCGATGTTGCTCCACCGGTCGCCCGGCAGGTAGGTGTGACCGACCTTCAGCTCCGACCCGCCGAGCCACCGGCTCAGCTCGGCCATCCGGGTCACGCCCCGGGGGCCGTAGTCGAGGTAGGCGCCGAAGGCGGGGTACTTCTTGGCGGGGGTCGCCGGGTCCTTCGGAGGTACTACGGGGTCTACGGGTACGGGGGCCAGCTCCTGGGCGGGAGTCGCGTCCTCACCCTCGTCCCCCCACCACCCGTCCGACCACCGGCCGCTGTTCCACCACGCGGGAGCGGGAGGCTCGGTGCGTTGCACCACCCCCGCACTCGCGGCGAAACCAGGACCGGAGGCCAGGGCGGCCGATACGACGACGGCCGTCGCGACGACGGCCAGCCGCCGGGACCGGGTGCGTCGCTTTCGTGGGGCCATGCCTGCTCCTTTCTCCACTCACACGCGTGATGACCGGACCATTCGCGCGTTATGACAGCGTCAGGAATTCCTGACAGACAGTCACATGTAAGTCATACGAAAAGGAAGTACGCCACCGCCGTTACGGCTTTCGAGTGGTCCACTCGCCCGCATCGGTGAACGAACCGAAGGAATGCCCGTGCCCCTGCTCGACACCCGCGTCCCCGCAGTGCTGCTGCGGATCGACCGGAATCCCTTTCACCACGGAACGCTGGGTGCCGTACGCTCGCTCGGCCGCGCCGGGGTCGAGGTCCACCTCGTCGCGGACGTGACGGGGAGCCCCGTACGCCACTCCCGGTTCGTGCGGGAGCTGCATCCGCCGCCCCCGCCCGGGGCCGCCGACGCCGAGATCGCGGCCGTGCTGCTGCGGGTCGCCGCGCGCGTCGAGCGGCCCGCCGTGCTGATCCCGATGGACGACGCGGGGGCGGTCGCGGTGAGCCGGCTGCGCGCGGAGCTGGCGCCCGCCTACCTGCTGCCGCAGCAGCCCGGTGAGCTGCCGCGGCGCGTCGCCGACAAGGCGGAGCTGGCGGGGCTCTGCCGGGCGGCGGGCGTCCCGCATCCCGAGACGGTCGTCCCGGAGAGCGCCTCGCAGGCGGCGCAGGCCGCGTGGCGGCTCGGGCTGCCGGTCGTCGCGAAGTGGAGCAGACCGTGGCTCCTGCCCGGCGGGAGCGGCCTGCGCAGCACGGTCGTCCTGCGCTCCACCCAGGAGGCCCGCGAGCTGTACCTCCGTACGGAGGAGGCGGGTTGCCGCCTGCTGCTCCAGGAGTTCCTGGCGCCGGGCACCGGGCTGGACTGGTTCTTCCACGGGTACGCCGACCGCGCGGGCGCCGTCAGCGCGGGCGGGCCCGGCCGCAAGCTGCTGTCCTGGCCGCGCGGGGCGGGCCTGACGGCGGTCGGCGAGTGGGTCCCCAACGCCACGGTGACGTCGCTCGCCGAGCGTCTGACGGCCGACCTCGGCTACCGGGGCATCCTCGACCTCGACTTCCGCCGCTGCGCCGCCACCGGCCGCTACCACCTCCTCGACTTCAACCCCCGTCCCGGCGCCCAGTTCCGCCTGTTCACCGACGCGGCTGGCCTCGACGTCGTCCGCGCCCAGCACCTCGACCTCACCCACCGCCCCCTCACCCCGGGCACCCCCCGCCCCGGCCGCGCCTTCGTCGTCGAGAACTACGCCCCCCTCGCCGCCCTGCGCCCGGCCCCCCACGGCCGCGAACTCGCCTGGCACGCCGCCGACGACCCCACCCCGGGCCGCACGATGTGGGGCCTGTGGTGCCGCCACGTCGCGACCCGGGTCGCGGAACGCCTGCGGCGCGCGGGCACGGGGTCCGACGGTACGGGGGGTACGGGGGTACGCCCCCGGGTCGTACGGCAGTCGCCGTCACCGCCGGTATCCCCTACCGGGCTACCTCAGGGTGACCCGGCGCACGCGGCCCACACGAACTCCCCCTCGGCTTCCCCCCACACCCCTCCGACCGACGACGAGAAAGCGAGCAGTTGCTGATGTTCGACCTGCTGGTGGTGGGCGCGGGCCCGTACGGCCTGTCCATCGCGTCCCACGCCGCGGCCGCCGGGCTGAGCCTGCGCGTCTTCGGCCGGCCCATGGCGTCCTGGCGAGACCACATGCCGCGCGGCATGTTCCTCAAGTCGGAACCGTGGGCGTCCAACCTGTCCGACCCGGCCGCCCGCTGGCGGCTCGACGTGTACGGCGAGAAGCGCGGCGTCAGCGTGCGGCACGGCGAGCCGATCCCGGTGGAGATGTTCGCCGAGTACGGCCTGTGGTTCGCCCGCAACGCCGTCCCCGAGGTGGACGAGCGGACCATCGTCCGGATCTCCCCGCGCCCCGGCGGCTTCGAGGCGGTGACCGAGGACGGCGAGAGCGTCCACGCCCGTACGGTGGCCCTCGCGGTCGGCGTCATGCCGTTCGTGGAGATCCCCGCCGCGCTGCACGGCGTCTCCCCCGGCCTCGTCACCCACAGCAGCCACCACAGCTCCCTCGACCGCTTCCGGGGCCAGGACGTCACGGTCGTCGGCGGCGGCCAGGCGGCCCTGGAGACGGCCGCACTCCTCGCCGAACAGGGCACGAAGGTACGGGTGTTGGCCCGCGCGGGTCGGCTCGACTGGAACGACGTCCCGCCGCCCTGGGAGCGGCCCTGGTGGCAGTCCCTGCGCTCACCGCACAGCGGGCTGGGCTGCGGCTGGCGGAACTGGTTCTACTCCGAGCGGGCCGGCTGGTACCGGCGTCTCCCGCAGGAGACCCGGGCCCGGATCGCCGCCGACGCCCTCGGCCCCGCCGGGGCTTGGTGGGTACGGGACCGGGTGGAGGGCGTGGTGGAAGTGCTGCTGGGCCACGAAGTCACGGCGGCGGAAGGGAAGTCGGCCACCGGTCTCCCCCGACCCGGCGCCGAGAAGCTCGCGTTGACCGTCACCGGCGCCTCCGGCCGGACCCGGGCCATCGAGACCGACCACGTCATCGCCGCCACCGGCTTCAAGGCCACCCGCGACCGACTCGCCCTGCTCTCCCCGGAGTTGCGCTCGGCCCTCCTCGCCGTGCCCGACGGATCCCCTTCCGTGGGGCGGGAGTTCGAGTCCTCCTGGCCCGGCCTCTTCCTGGCCGGCCTCGTCACCGCGTCCGGTTTCGGCCCCGCGATGCGCTTCGTGCACGGCGCGACGTTCACGTCCGGCACGCTGGTGCGAGGCGTACGCCGCCGGCTGCGCACCGGCGTGAGCGGCGGGGCGGTCCCGGCGCCGGGGCGGCGCACGGTGGACCCCGTACGGCGTTGATCCCAGGGGCAGTTGGCCCGTAAACGCGGGTGCCGGCCGCTTCTTCGAGCGTCCGGCACCAAGGGGTGTGCGAAGGGTTCGTCACCGACGGGAAGCGGCCCTGCCACGTCGGTAGAGAACGGCGCCGCCCGCGATCATCGCGGCACTGAAACCCGCGGCGGCGAGCAGGTCGCTCGTGCCGGTGTGGGCCAGGACGGGCGGCTTGACGGGGGGCTGGTCGTTACCCGTCGGGGGTTGATCGTTGCCCGTGGGGGGCTGATCGTTGCCCGTGGGGGGTTGGTCATTGCCCGTGGGGGGTTGGTCATTGCCCGTGGGGGGTTGGTCATTGCCCGTGGGCGGCTGATCGTTGCCGGTCGGGGGCTGGTCGTTACCCGTCGGCGGCTGATCGTTGCCCGTCGGCGGCTGGTCATTGCCGGTGGGCGGCTGATCGCACGTCTCCCCGTTGGAGTCCGGCGGGCCGATCACGTCCCCGGGGTTGTCGCAGACGTCGCCGCCCCCGCCACCGCCACCACCGGGCGGCTGGTCATCGCCGGTAGGCGGCTGGTCGTTGCCCGTGGGGGGCTGGTCGTTACCCGTCGGCGGCTGATCGTCCCCGGTAGGCGGCTGACCGGGAGTATCGCCGCCCCCGTTGCCGTACCCGTGCTCGTCATCGTCGCCGTAGGACCCGTACCCCCCGTACGCGTCGTCATCGTCGTCCCCGTACCCCCCGTACTTCTGAGCCAGCTCCGAGGTCGGGCCGCAGGAGTTGCCGAAGGTCGGGTTGAAGCCGGCGGCCGCGTCGGCCGTGTTGCCGCACGCGTTGACCGGGACGTCGACGGGGACCTCGACGTTGTTGCCGGACAGGACGCCGGGCGAACCGCCCGTGGTGCCGCTGGTGTGCGAGTCGGCGAACGCCGGGCTGCCGCACAGGGACAGAATGCTCGTCGCGGCGGCGGCCGCGACCATTCCCCTGCTCAGGGTCTGTCGCAATCTCGTTGTCTTCCTGCTCGAACTGCCAATGAATGCTGGACTCGGCGTGAACGGACCTCGACGGCGGCCACGACTGGCACAGAGAGTGCCGAAGGCCGGCCTCGGAACGTTGGGCAAGTATCCAAGGCCGGCCTTCGACCAAGCCGTTCAGCCTGGTGTGACGGAAACGTCAGTCGTTGACGCAGGTGTTGCCGAACGCCGGGTTCAGGGCGCCGATCACGTTGACCGTGTTGCCGCAGACGTTGACCGGGACGTGAACCGGGATCTGGACGACGTTGCCGGACAGGACACCCGGCGAACCGATGGCCGCACCCTCGGCGCCCGCGTCGGCGAAGGCCGGAACCGCACCGCCCAGAGCCAGTACCAGACCCGCGATGACAGCAGCGCTCTTCTTCATGTCTATCCCTTCTCCGTGGTCATGCCTCCCATGACCTACAGGCTGCAAACGAGAGATAGACAGCGGAAGAAACTGAGCAACATGGGCCGAACGGGAATTCACTCGAACGCATTCATACAATCATCACTTCGGAGTGGCAGAACGATTCTTCGCACCCTCTCCCCTCAAGAAAGTAAAGCGAATTGACGGCGTGTCACAGAGAAACGCCCGGACGGCCCGCACGCAGAGCGGACCGCCCGGACGCGACACAGCGGCGGACGTCAGCCGTTGGAGACGCCGTTGCCCGAGAGCGCCGAGACGTCGCTCAGGATGTGCGACAGCGGCTCGTCACCCTTGGCCTGGGTGGAGTTCTCGACGCACTGCTGGTTCTGCGGGGCCGACAGGATCGGGATGTCCTGGACGGCGATCGGCACCACGCCGACGACGGAGCCCACGTTGGCCTTGAGCGGCACACCGGCGCAGAGCTTGTTGACCGAGCCCTGCACCAGGGTGGCCTGGGGGCTCATGTCGCCCTTGGTCACCGAGTTGCCGAACGCCGACTGCGCGCCGTTGCCGCTGGCCGAGGTGGTCCCGCTGTCGTCCCCGATGGCAAGCGCCTGGGGGGCCAGCGCCGCGCTCGCGCCGACGACGGACGCCGCTACCGCCGCCACGGCCATTGCCTTCTTCAGCATTTCGCTCTCTTCTCTTTCCCGATCCCGGCCGTGGAGCCGGAACCATGTGCCTGCCCCCGACACAACAGCGGACGCGGGAATTGGTTGCGGCACGTCACCCGATCGGTTTTACGACACGCCGGTCTTGAGCCGTACGGGTGAATGAGGGAAACCGTGAGGCCGTTTCGTCGGTTGATCAGCGCACTCCGGTGGACGGGGTTTCTCCAGAAGGGACTTATTCACGTGATCAAGAAGGTACTCGCCGCTGCCGCTGTCGCCGCGTCCGTCGTCGGCGCGGGCGCCGGCTCGGCCCTCGCCATCGGCAACGACCACGGCACCACCTCCGCGAGCGGCAACGGCGCCTCCCAGGCGTTCGGCAACTCGGCGACCTACGGCAACATGAGCCCGCAGATGGCGCTGATCCAGGGCTCGCTGAACAAGCCCTGCATCGGCCTGCCGGCCAAGGTCAACGCCGGTTCGATCGTCGGCCTCGTGCCGATCGCGGTCCAGGACATCAACGTCCTGTCCTCCCCGCAGAACCAGCAGTGTGTCGAGAACTCGACGCAGGCCAAGGGCGACGAGCCGCTGTCGCACATCCTCGACGACATCTCGGTCCTCGCCGGCAACGGCGCGGCCAACCACTGAGCCGTCGAACGGGTTCACTTCGCTGAGCCCAGGGGCTGATTTCCGCCCCACCGCAGCGGGCCGCCGGTCTTCCGGCGGCCCGTTTTGCCTACGGTGCGCCGCGTGACGAGCGACAGAGCATCGAACCCACCCGAGAGAAACCTTTCACCACTCCTACGGCCGTCCCGGCGCCGTCTCGCCTGCGCGGCCGTCGTCCTCACCACCACCGGCACCCTCCTCGCCGGTGCCGCCCTCCCCGCCGCGCACTCCGCGCCCCGGCGTCCCCTGAACATCCTGGTGCTGGGCACCGACGAGCGGGACACCATCACGACCGCCGAGAAGCGCCGTTTCCACGCGGGCGGCGAGCCCTGCGGCTGCTCCGACTCGATGATGCTGGTGCACCTCTCGGCCCGCCGGGACCGGATCAGCGTCGTCGGCCTGCCCCGCGACTCCTTCGCGACCGTCCCGGCGTACCGCGACGACGCGGGGCGCACCCGCCGCGCGCATCCCGCGAAGCTCAACTCCGCCTACCAGGAAGGCGGTCCGGAGCTGGCGGTGAAGACCGTGGCGGCGATGACGGGCGTCCGGATCGACAAGTACCTCCAGGTCGACTTCCGGCGCTTCATGGACTCCGTGAACCAGGTCGGCGGCGTCGAGGTGTGCACGCCGAGGCGGTTGAGGGACTCGGCGACCAAGCTCGACCTGCGGCCCGGCAAGCACCGGCTGCGCGGCGGGCCCGCGCTCCAGTACGTACGCTCACGGCACTTCGACAACAGCGCCGACCTCGGTCGTATCCAGCGCCAACAGCGGTTCCTGGTGCAGGCGTTGCGCACGGTCCAGGCCGGCAGGCTGCTCGCGAACCCGGGGCGTACGGCCAACCTGGCGCGCACGCTGCTCGGTTCGGGGCCGCAGGGCTTCGGCGTCCTCGAACTCGCGCGGCTGGCAGCCGAGTTGCGCAGGCTGCCGGTGGGCGCGACGGAGTTCACGACTGTGCCGATCGCCGGCTTCAACCCCGTACGCAGGGACGTCGGTTCGACGCTCGCCTGGGACCGGGTCAAGGCGCGGGCGGTGTTCGTGAAGCTCGCCAAGGACCAGCCGCTGCTGGTGAAGCGGGCGAATCCCCGGCCGAAGGATCCGCCGAGCCTGGTGGGGGCGACGGTGCCGGTGCGCGGGAGCGCGTACGCCTGCAAGTAGCGCTGCGCCGAACGGGTCATCCTGCGCAACCTCGGGCGGGGGTCGGCCGTTCTCGATCATGCAGCTCCTCCCCCGGAGTCCGCTTTTCGAAGGGAACAAGAACCATGAAGAAGCTGTGGGCAACCGCCGCTGTGGCCGCTTCCGTAGCCGGTATCGCGGCCGGTGCCGCGCCCCAGGCGCTGGCCATCGGTGACGACAGCGGGACCACCTCTGCCAGCGGCAACGGCGCCTCGCAGGAGTTCGGCAACTCGATGACCAAGGGCGACATGAGCCCGCAGCTCTCCCTGGTCCAGGGCTCGCTGAACAAGCCCTGCATCGGTCTCCCGGCGAAGATCAACGCCGGTTCGATCGTCGGCCTCGTGCCGATCGCCGTCCAGGACATCAACGTCCTGTCGGCGCCGCAGAACCAGCAGTGTGTCGAGAACTCGACGCAGGCCAAGGGCGACGAGCCGCTGTCGCACATCCTGGACGACATCTCCGCCCTGTCGGGCAACGGCGCGGCCAACGGCTGAGCCGTCCCGCTCCGCGCGTACGGCGGGTCACCGGTCTTCCGGTGGCCCGCCGTCCGTCATTTCCTCTTCCGGTAGATCGCCTCGATCTGCTCGGCGTACGCCTGGGTCACGACGTCCCGCTTGACCTTCAGGGACGGGGTCAGCATCCCGTTCGCCTCGGTGAACTCCCCTTCCACCAGGGTGAATTCGCGGATCGACTCGGCGCGGGAGACGGCCTCGTTGGCGTAGTCGACGGCCTTTTGGACGGCCTCGCGCATCCTCGGGTCGGCGGCGAGTTCGGCGAGCGGGGTGGAGGCGGGCAGCTTGCGTACGGCGAGCCAGTGGGCGACCGCGTCCGGGTCGAGGGTGACGAGGGCGGCGATGAAGGCGCGGTTGTCGCCGACGACCAGGCACTGGCCGACGGGGGCGCGGCTGCGCAGGCGGTCCTCCAGGACGGCCGGGGAGACGTTCTTGCCGCCGGAGGTGACGAGGAGGTCCTTCTTGCGGCCGGTGATGGTGAGGTAGCCGTCGTCGTCGAGGGCGCCGAGGTCGCCGGTCTCGAACCAGCCGTCGTTCAGGACCAGTTGGGTCGCCTCCGGGTTGTTCCAGTACGCGCGGAACACCGCGCCGCCCTTGATCAGGACCTCGCCGTCGTCGGCGATGCGGATCGCGGTGCCGGGGACGGGGCGGCCGACCGTGCCGGGGCGGGGTTCCAGGGGCGGAATCATCGTCGCGGCGGCCGTCGTCTCCGTCAGCCCGTACCCCTCGTAGACGATGATCCCGGCGGCCTGGAAGAAGAGGTTGAGGGTGCGGTCGAGCGGACTGCCGCCGCTGATCGCGTAGTTGAGGCGGCCACCGAGTTCGTTGCGGATACGCCGGTAGACGAGTACGTCGTACAGGGCCCAGGCGGCGTACAACTTGAGTCCTGGCCCCTTGGTACTACGACCCAGGAACTTGGCGAGGTACTCCTCCGCGAACTTGACCCCGATGCGTTCGGCGCGGTCGAAGGAGGCGCCCCGGCCGAGTTTCTCGGCGGTGGCGCGGCCGGTGTCGTGGATGCGCTCGAAGAGGTAGGGGACGCCGACGAGGAAGGTGGGTTTGAACTCCTTGAGGGCGGGGCGGAGTTCGTCGGGTTTCACGCTCGGGAAGTGGCCGACCTCGATCCGGCCGGCGAGGCAGGCGATCTGCAGGACGCGGCCCATGATGTGGGCGAGGGGGAGGAAGAGGAGGGTGGAGGCGGTGCGGCCGGTGACCGCCTTGAAGACGGGGTGGAGGAGTTCGACGACGTTGCCCGCCTCCTCGTGGAGGTTGGTGTGGGTGAGGACGCAGCCCTTGGGTCGTCCCGTAGTACCCGAGGTGTAGCAGATGGTCGCGGTGGCGTCGGGGGTGAGTTCCCGGCGGCGCTTGGTGACCTCGTCGTCGTCCACCTCGCGGCCGAGGTTCCTGAGGTCGGCGAGCGCGCCCGCGTCCAGTTCCCACAGGCGGGGTTCGCGGGCGGCGGTGGCCGTCACGACGGTGGCGGTGTTGCCGGGGTTCTCGGTGATGACGTGCCGGGCGCCGGAGTCGCGGACGATCCACTCGACCTGTTCGGCGGAGGAGGTCGCGTAGACGGGGACGGTGACGCCGCCCGCGGCCCAGATCGCGAAGTCGAGGACCGTCCACTCGTACCGGGTCCGCGACATCACCGCGACCCGGCCGCCGGGGTCGACGCCGGCCGCGATCAGGCCCTTCGCGACGGCGGTGACCTCGGCGGCGAACTCCGCGGCCGTGATCGGGCGCCAGGTCCCGGCGGAGTCGCGACGGCGGAGGATGACGTCGCCGGGGGCCTCGGCGGCGTTCCTGTACGGCAGGTCGGCCATGCTGCCGGTCGTCAGGGGGGCCGTGAGGGAGGGGACCGCCGCCTCGCGGACCGTGCCGGTGTCGTCCCGGACCAGGTCCAGGGCCGTACGCGCCGCGAGGTCGGTGCGCCGCTTGGCTTTCCTGAGGTCCCTGCGTACGCCCATGACGGCTCCCCTGGCTTCAACTGGCTGGAAGTGAGGGCAACTTACTCGTGCGTAGCCTTCTGAAGCCAGAGGTTGGTCAAGAGACCACGTCCTTGCGGGCGAAACCTCTGAACGCCAGGGCGAACAGGATCACCGCGTAGGTCACCGACACCGACGCCCCCTGGGCCATGCCAGCCCACTCCGGGGTCGGCTGGACCGCGTCGGCCCACGCGTACTGCCAGTGCGCCGGCAGGAAGTCGCGCCAGTCGCCGAGCGCGGTGACCTGGTCGAGGACGTTGCCGACGATGGTCAGGCCGACCGCGCCGCCGACCGCGCCGAGCGGGGCGTCCGTCTTCGTGGAGAGCCAGAACGCGAGCCCGGCGGTGACCAGTTGGGAGACGAAGATGTACGCGACGACGATCAGCAGCCGCTGCGCCGCCGTGCCCGGCGCGAGCGCGCCGCCCGTCGGGAGGTCCAGCGAGCCCCAGCCGTACGCGGCCGTGCCGACCGCGAGGGCGACCAGCGGGAGCAGGACCATCGCGGCGAGGCTGAGGCCGAGGCCGACGACCAGCTTCGACCACAGGAGCCGGGCCCTGGGCACGGGCGCGGCCAGCAGGTAGCGCAGGGAGGACCAGCTGGCCTCCGAGGCGACCGTGTCCCCGCAGAACAGGGCGACCGGGATGACCAGGAGGAAGCCGGCCGACACGAAGAGGTTCACGGCGGCGAAGTTGGCGCCCGAGGCGGTCGCCGTGTCCATCAGCGTGACCTGGCCGTCGCGGCCGTCCGGGGTGCCGCCGATCAGGAACGCGATCCACAGGACGAACGGCAGCGCGGCCAGGATCCCGCCCATGATCAACGTACGGCGGCGCTTGAGCTGGCGGGCGAACTCCACCCTCAGGGGCAGGGTCTTGGCCGCCCGGTAGCCGGAGGCCGTCTCGGTGAGCGTGCTCATGCGGAACCTCCGATCAGGGTGAGGAAGGCGTCCTCCAGGCGGCGGTGCGGGCCGACGGACTCCACCGGGACGTCGAGCCGTACCAGCTCGATGATCAGGCGTTTCGCCGTGGCGTCGGGGCCGAGGCGGACCAGGATGCCGCCGTCCGCCCGCGTCGCCGAGACGATGCCGGGCAGGGCCGCGATCTTCTCGACGATCGGCTCGTCGACCGGCGTCGCCGTGCCGACCAGGAGGGTGTCGCCGGAGCCGACGATCTCGGCGACCGGGCCCGCCTGGACGAGCTGACCCCGGTCCATGACCACGAGGTGCGTGCAGGACTGCTCGACCTCGGACAGGAGGTGGCTGGAGACGATGACCGTACGGCCCTGGGCGGCGTACCGGATCATCACCTCGCGCATCTCGCGGATCTGCGGCGGGTCGAGGCCGTTCGTCGGCTCGTCCAGGATCAGCAGGTCCGGGAGGCCCAGCATGGCCTGGGCTATCGCGAGGCGCTGGCGCATGCCCTGCGAGTACGTGCGCACCGCGCGGGCGAGGGCGTCGCCGAGGCCCGCGATCTCCAGGGCCTCCTCCATGTGCGCGTCCTCGGCGGGACGGCCCGTCGCCTGCCAGTACAGCTCCAGGTTCTCGCGGCCGGAGAGGTGCGGGAGGAACCCAGCCCCCTCCACGAACGAGCCGACCCGGGAGAGGACCGGGGCGCCCGGGCGGATCGCGTGCCCGAAGACGCGGATCTCGCCGCCGTCGGGCTTGATGAGGCCCATCAGCATGCGCAGGGTGGTCGTCTTCCCCGCGCCGTTCGGCCCGAGCAGGCCCAGGACCTGGCCCTTCTCGACCGTGAAGCTCAGGTCCTTGACGCTGTAGCGGTCGCCGCCCTTGTACTTCTTCGTCAGGCCGGTGATCTGGAGGGGTACGTCGTTGAGTTCCGTCTCCGGCGCCGGGGTCGCCGTGCGGCGGCGGGCCGTGAGGAGGAGGGCGGCGGCGATGCCCGCGCCCGCGAGGGGGAGCCACCAGACCCAGGCGGGGAGGGTGGAGGTGCTGCTTTCGAGGGCCGGGTCCGTCGGGACCGTCAAGCTCTGGTCGGCCAGGGAGACCGTGTACGACGCCGCTGCCGCCGGGGAGGCGTAGCCCAGGTCCGTCGAGGCGAGGACCAGGCGCAGACGGTGGCCCTTCTCGATCTTGCGGTCGATCGCCGGGAGGGTGATCTTGACGTCCTGGCCGTCCTTCGCGTTGTCCACGCGGATCGGGGTGACCAGTTGGGAGGGGAGGACCTGGGTGCGGCCGTCCGCGCTGACGTCGTACACCTTCGCGAAGAGGACGGCCTCGTCGGACGTCGACTTGACGTGGACGGTGACCGTCGGGGAGCCGGTGATGCGGAGGTCGTCACGGACCGGCTGCGACGTGAACGCCGCGTACTGGCCCGGGAAGTCCAGGGAGAGGCCCACGCCCAGGGAGGAGAGCTGGGCCAGGCCGCCGCTGCCCGCGCCGAGGCCCGGGAGTGCGGAGATCGCGGGCGGGTTGGCGCCGGGCGGGTTCGTGAACGTCTGTTCTTCGCCGGTGAGTTGGATGTTCCTGGTGTCGTTGCCGAGGCCCGGGTACGTGTCCGCGCTCGCGCCCCTCAGCTGCGCCGCGCCGTCCGTGGAGTCGACGCCGCCCGTGCGTGTGACGCGGAACGCCGGGCCTGTGTCCGCCGACTTGTCGTCCTTCAGGTAGCGGTCGAACCAGTTCCGTACGCGGGACTGGACGCGGTCCGACTCCAGGTTGCCGCCGTCGTGGCCGCCGGCGATCCAGTCGACGTCCACGGGGGCGCCGTTCGCCTTGATCGCCTTCTGGGCCTGGTCCGACTGGGCGAGCGTGAACAGGGAGTCCGTCTGGCCCTGGAGCAGGAGGGTGGGCACCTTGATGCGGGTGCCTACCGCCGAGGGGGAACGCTCTTCGAGGAGCTTCCTCGCCTGCGCGTCCGGGACGCCGGATTCCGCGACCCTGTCGTACATCTCGCACAACGCGGGCTCGAACTTCGCGCAGCCGCCCGCCGTGTTGAAGAAGACGCCGGTCCAGAGTTTCTTGAACACGCCGTCGGGGAACAGGGCGTCGGCGAGGTTCCAGTACGTGATGGAGGGGGCGATCGCGTCGACCCGGCTGTCGTAGCCGGCGGCCAGCAGGGAGATCGCGCCGCCGTACGAGCCGCCTGCTATGCCCACGCGCGGGTCGTTGTTCTTGTCCAGCTCGACCTGGGGCTGCTCGGCCAGCCAGTCGATCAGCTTGGAGACGTCCTTGACCTCGGCGTTGGGGTCGTTCAGCCCGATCTTGCCGGTGGACTTGCCGAAGCCTCGGGCGGACCAGGTGAGGACCGCGTATCCGTCGCGGGCCAGGTCTTCGGCCTGGTCCTTGAGGTCGTCCTTGCTGCCGCCGAAGCCGTGCGCGAGCAGGACGGCGGGGCGCTTCTTGTCACTCTTCGTGGTGAAGTACGAGGTGTCGAGCTTGACGCCGTCCACGTCCATGACGCGGCTCGCCTCTTGCACCACCGGCCCGCTGTCCGACGCCACCGCCGTCCACGTACCGGCACCTGCCAGCACCGCCACAGCTGCCGCCCCGGCCAGCAGCCGCCTCCGCCCGGGAGGCCCCCACTTCATGTGCGGCCCCGGTTCGCGTGCCGTCGCGGCAGTCGATGATCCATGTGTCAACGGTACGGGGTGAGTCTGACAAAGAGCTGTCGACCGTGGGGCGAGGTGGGGGCCATCCTTGGGGCGTACGGGGTGGTGGGGGTGTACTGCGGGCGCGGTATGGGTGGGCGGCGGGTGTGATGCGCTTCACCGCTGATCGGCGGTCAGTCCGTGGGCTTGGGTGGCCGGTGCCGGCGTACGTGATCCAGGCGGTGCGGTTGGCATCGTCCAGCAGGTACCAGACGCGACCGCCGCCCGTGACTTCGTACTGCCAGCGCTCCAGGGGCTGGCCTTTGAACATGCCTGTTCCGAGCTTGCCCTTGAGGCGGTGCTGGCGGTCCGGGATGTCCATGGCTCGTGGGATGGCCCGGATTCTGTCGTACGCGCCGGCGCAGGTTTCCTGGTGCGTGGCGGGACAGGTTCTCCCAGCCGTCCGCAGCCTCGGAGTTGGCGAAACGGAGGTCGTACTCGTCGCCGATCGGGGGTGGTGCGGCTCGGTCTCCGCGTTTGGGGGTCACTCGGCGGGCTGCGGGACGGGGCCGAGGTCGCCCTCCGGCTCGCGGGTGAGAGCGGCGAGGAGTGCCGGGTCCGCGTAGATCTCCGCGCTGTGGCGCCATTGCGTCAGAAGGAGCGCGATGGGGGCAAGGTTGTTCAGGGACGCGGCGCCCCTTGCGACGTCCACGAGTTCGGTGAGCAGTGCGTCCATGTCCTCGGCGGGCAGAAACGTGCTCCACGGGAGCGCCTCCGGGAGCGCCTGTCGCAGTGCCTCTGTGTTGCCGGTCCGGATCAGTCCCGTGAGCAGTCGGGAGGTGAAGTCCACGACCGTCGCGTCCCGCTCCATCTGGTCGACCCGCATCAGCGCGAGGTCTTCGGCGTCACGCCGCTTCAGCCGCAGCGCACGGAGGGCGTCGAGCTTCCGTGCGGTTGCGGCCGGGTGGTGAAGGAGTTCACTGAACGGAACGTCTTCGTAGGCCGGAGTCATGACATCCACAGTAGCTTGGATGTTGGCTCGGCGCGCAGGGTTCGTCAGCGGCCTGAGGTGGCGGTGACGAAGGTCTGCCAGGCGTGGGGGGTGAAGGTGAGGGGGGTGGTGTGGGGGGTTTTGCTGTCGCGGACCGGGATGAGGTTCGGGATGTTGTCGGCGACTTCGACGCAGGCGTCTCCATCCTGGCCTCCGCTGTAGGTGGACTTGCGCCACTGAGCAGCGGTCAGGTCTGGGGTGACTCGCATCGGTCGAACCTTTCAATTGCCGCTTCGATCAACGTCGTAGACGCCTTCGGTGAGAGCGCGCACGCCTTCATGTGATCGTACTCGCGGATGCGGCTGGCGACCGTTGCGCGATCGTCGAACGCCTCCCCGATGCCGCCGCCTTCGTGGTACACGGTGGTCGAGCCGTCGGGGGCCGCCAGCAGGATGAGGGTGCCGTTCATGCAGACGTATTCACCCGCGCTGAAAGGAATCACCTGGATCGTCGTGCGCCCTGTGTTCATGAGGGGCAGGAGCACTGCGAGTTGGTCACGCATCACCGACAGGCCGCCCACCGGACGGCACAGGACCGCCTCGTCGAGAATGACCCAGTAGTCGGGCGGGTTGTCTCCGCGCAGCACTTCCTGGCGGCTCAGGCGCTTCGCGATCAGGTCCTCGATCTTCTCGGGCGTCGCCTCCGGGTTGTTGCAGCGGAACAGCGCCCGCATGTACGCCTCCGTCTGCAACAGGCCCGGCACCAGGGTCGAGTTGAACTCCTGGATGCGGACCGCCTTCGCCTCAAGCTCCAGGCAGTGGTCGAACCTCTTCTGCGGCTGCTCCTTGAGGATCGTTTCGTACATGCCCTGAAACAGGAACTCCGTTCCGAACGCGACGTCGAACTTCGCCGAGATCGGCGGCAACGGCATGCGCGTCCCCATCTCGATGCCGTACACGTGAGGCTTGCTGTAGTTGACGACGTCCGCCAACTGCTGGAAGGACAGGCACGCGAGAATGCGCTGCCGGTGGAGTTCCCTGGAGTACAACTCCCTTGCAGTGCACGGGACTTCGATGCCGTTCGCGTCAGTGGTCATGTCGCCGGACCCCTTCGTCCTCAGCCGAGCGTCGTTTCAGCGGCGGGCGGAAACAGCCGCCCCCTACCCGAGGCTAGCGACACACCGCAACCATGGAGGCACAAACAGTCAATCCCCCCATATCCGGAGGCACCCCCATGGACCCCAAACTCCGCCTGCTCCCCTGGACCACCCTCGACGGCCGGCCCTGTTACCTCTCCCCCGACCCCAGCGGCAAGGGACACGTCACGCGGCTCGCCGATGAGATGGAGGCGATGCAGATGGACACCGCCGTTGAGGTGCTCGGGCACGCCAGGAGTGTGCTGGACGACCCCAACTCGCCCCTCCTGGAGGTGCGGTTCGCCGGGAAGCGGTTGTCGGAGTGTCTGCGGGACACCGTGCGGGTCGCGGAGTCGAGGGGGCGGCGGCTCGGTGTGGGGGACGACGACGAGGGGGACGACGACGCCCCGCTCGGCCCCAAGTAGGGGTGAGCGGGGCGTCGTTCAGCCGAGCTGCGGTGGTCAGTGGTTGCGCGGGAAGCCCAGGTCCACGCCCGACGGGCCCTCGGAGGGGTCCGGCCAGCGGGTCGTGATGACCTTGCCGCGGGTGTAGAAGTGGGTGCCGTCGTTGCCGTAGATGTGGTGGTCCCCGAAGAGGGAGTCCTTCCAGCCGCCGAAGCTGTGGTAGCCGACGGGGACGGGGATCGGGACGTTGACGCCCACCATCCCTGCCTCGACCTCCAGTTGGAAGCGGCGGGCGGCGCCGCCGTCACGCGTGAAGATCGCCGTGCCGTTGCCGAAGGGGGACGCGTTGATGAGGTTGATGCCCTCTTCGTACGTGTCGACGCGCAGGACCGTGAGGACCGGGCCGAAGATCTCGTCCTGGTACGCCTTGGCCGTGGTGGGGACCTTGTCGAGGAGCGAGATGCCGATCCAGTGGCCGTCCTCGAAGCCCTCGACCGTGAAGTCGCTGCCGTCCAGGACGACTTCGGCGCCCTCGGCCGCCGCGCCCTTGACGTAGGAGGCGACCTTGTCGCGGTGCGCGGCCGTGATGAGGGGGCCCATCTCGGACGTCGGGTCGTTGCCGGGGCCGATCTTGATCTTCTCGGCGCGCTCGCGGATCTTCTCGACCAGCTCGTCGCCGATCGAACCGACCGCCACGACAGCGGAGATGGCCATGCAGCGCTCACCGGCGGAGCCGTACGCGGCGGACACAGCGGCGTCCGCAGCCGCGTCGAGGTCCGCGTCGGGGAGGACCAGCATGTGGTTCTTCGCGCCGCCAAGTGCCTGGACCCGCTTGCCGTTTGCGGAGGCGGTGGTGTGGATGTAGCGGGCGATCGGGGTCGAGCCGACGAAGGAGACGGCCTTGACGTCCGGGTGCTCCAACAGGCGGTCCACCGCCACCTTGTCGCCGTGTACGACGTTGAAGACGCCGTCCGGGAGGCCGGCCTCGGCGAGGAGTTCGGCGATCTTGAGGGACGCCGACGGGTCCTTCTCGGACGGCTTGAGGACGAAGGTGTTGCCGGTCGCGATGGCGATGGGGAACATCCACATCGGCACCATGGCAGGGAAGTTGAAGGGGGTGATCCCCGCTACGACGCCCAGCGGCTGGCGGATCGAGGCCACGTCGACACGGCTCGCGACCTGCGTCGACAGCTCGCCCTTCAGCTGGACGTTGATCCCGCACGCGAGGTCGACGATCTCCAGGCCGCGCGCGACCTCGCCGAGCGCGTCGGAGTGGACCTTGCCGTGCTCGGCGGTGATGAGTTCGGCGATGGCGTCGCGGTTGGCGTCGAGCAGCGCGCGGAACTTGAAGAGGATCTCGGTGCGCTTGGCCAGCGAGGACTGGCCCCAGGACACGTACGCGTCCTTCGCGGCGGCGACGGCGGCGTCGACCTCGTCGACGGTGGCGAACGCGACCTTCGTGGTGACCGCGCCGGTCGCCGGGTCCGTGACCGGACCGAACGTTCCCGACGCGCCTTCGACGGTCTTGCCGCCGATCCAGTGGTTGACGATCTTCGTCATGACCAGATGCTCCTTTTTTCGGTCAGAGGTGGCGGCGACGGGTGGCGACGTGCCGTTCGTACTGCTCACGGGCCTTGACCGCGGACGGTCGGGTCGCGGTCTCGGCCACGGGAACATCCCACCAGGCTTGCGCCGGGGGCGCTCCCGACACTGTGTCTGCCGTTTCGGTCTCGACGTAGACACAAGTGGGGGTGTCGGCGGCGCGCGCCTCGGCGAGGGCCTCGCGCAGGTCGCCGACGGTCTTGGCGCGCAGGACGCGCATGCCGAGGCTCTCGACGTTGGCGGCGAGGTCGACGGGGAGGGGGGCACCGGAGAAGGTGCCGTCGGGCGCGCGGTAGCGGTAGGCGGTGCCGTACCGCTCGCCGCCGGTCTCCTCGGAGAGGCCGCCGATGGACGCGTACCCGTGGTTCTGGATGAGGAGCATCTTGATCGCGATGCCCTCCTGTACGGCGGTGACGATCTCGGTCGGCATCATCAGGTACGTGCCGTCGCCGACCAGAGCCCAGACGTTCCGCTCGGGAGCGGCGATCTTGACACCGATGGCCGCCGGGATCTCGTACCCCATACAGGAGTACCCGTACTCCAGGTGGTACCCGTCCCTGGAGCGGGCCCGCCACAGCTTGTGCAGGTCGCCGGGGAGGGAGCCGGCCGCGTTGATGACGATGTCGGAGTCGTCGGAGAGGGCGTCCAGTACCCCTAGTACCTGGGTCTGAGTCGGCCGCACGTCCTGCTCGGTCGCCTCGTACGCCGCGTCGACGCGCTGCTCCCAGCGCTCCTTGTCCTGCGTGTACTCGTCTACGTAGCCGGTACTAACGCGGTAGTCCTCAAGAGCTACGGCCAGCTCGGTCAGCGCACTGCGCGCGTCCGCCACCAGCGGGAGGCCGGCGAGCTTGTGGGCGTCGTACCCCGCGATGTTGAGGTTGAGGAAGCGGGCGTCCGTGTTGAAGAGGGTGTTGGAGGCGGTGGTGAAGTCGGTGTAGCGGGTGCCGACGCCGATGATCAGGTCGGCTGTGCGGGCGAGTTCGTCGGCGGTGGCGGTGCCGGTGTGGCCGATCCCGCCCACGTCCTGGGGGTGGTCGTAGGAGAGGGAGCCCTTGCCGGCCTGCGTGGAGGCCACGGGGATACCCGTAGTACTCGCGAGGGATGCGAGCGCCTCCTCCGCGCGGCTGTGGTGGACGCCGCCGCCCGCGACGATCAGGGGGCGCGCGGACGACCGGATCGCCTCGATCGCCGCCGACAGTTCGACGGGGTCGGCGCCGGGGCGTCGTACCGTCCAGACGCGGTCGGCGAAGAACTCGTCCGGCCAGTCGTACGCCTCGGCCTGTACGTCCTGCGGGAGGGCGAGGGTGACGGCGCCGGTCTCGACCGGGTCCGTGAGGACGCGCATCGCCTGGAGGGCGGCCGGGATGAGGGCCTCGGGGCGGGTGACGCGGTCGAAGTACTTCGACACCGGGCGCAGCGCGTCGTTCACCGACACGTCGCCCGCGTACGGGACTTCGAGCTGCTGGAGGACCGGGTCGGCGACACGGGTCGCGAAGATGTCGCCCGGGAGGAGGAGGACCGGGAGGTGGTTCACCGTCGCGAGGGCGGCGCCCGTCACCAGGTTCGTGGCGCCGGGGCCGATCGACGTCGTCACCGCGTGGGCGGAGAGCCGGTTCGACTGGCGGGCGTAGCCGACGGCCGCGTGGACCATCGACTGTTCGTTACGACCCTGGAGGTACGGCATGTGGGTGTCGTACTCAAGTAGGGCCTGGCCGAGGCCCGCCACGTTGCCGTGGCCGAAGATGCCCCAGGTCGCGCTGATCAGCCGCTGCCGCTGTCCGTCGCGTTCGGTGTACTGCGCGGCCAGGAAGCGTACGAGCGCCTGGGCCACTGTGAGCCTGGTGGTCATCGGTAACCCTCCGTGTGGTCCGGGTGGAAGCAGATCCGCCATTCGCGGGTGGCACCCGGTCCGGCCATGACGTTCAGGTAGTACATGTCGTGGCCGGGCTGCGCGATCGACGGGCCGTGCCAGCCGTCGGGTACGAGGACGGCGTCACCCGAGCGGACCTCAGCGAGGATGTCCGCGCCGCCCTCGCGGGAGGGGGACACGCGCTGGTAGCCGATGCCGTGCGGGCCGTCGATCTCGAAGTAGTAGATCTCCTCCAGCTCGGCTTCCTCGCCCGGCCGGTGCTCGTCGTGCTTGTGCGGTGGGTACGACGACCAGTTGCCGCCGGGGGTGATGACCTCGACGGCGATCAGCTTGTCGCAGTCGAAGGCGTCGGCCGAGGCGAAGTTGCGGACGTGGCGCAGCCGGTTGCCGCTGCCGCGTGCTTCGAGGGGGACCTCCGGTGCGGGGCCGTAGCGGGCGGGGAGTCGTCGCTCGCACTTCGCTCCTGCCAGGGCGAAGCGGCCTCCCGCACCGGAGGCGATCGTTGCCTGGGCGTCCCGGGGAACGTACGCGAAGTCGGTGACGCCCGCGAAAACGCTCTCCCTGCCCAGGAGTTGGAACTGTTTTCCCTCTGTTTGCACGGTACATCCGCCTTCGAGGGGGAGCACGATCCACTCCGTGTCCCCGGTCTCGAAGGTGTGGGTGCCGTCCGGCCCCAACTCGACGATACGCAGTGCGCTGTAACCCCAACCCGCACTCTTCGGGTCGATGTGGAGCGCGTAATCGCCTTGCGCGGACGCGCCGTTGGGTACGTAGAGATCGTTGTTCATGCGGCCCTCACAGCAGTCCTACGGCGGTGTCCACGGCGGCGGTGACGTCCCCGTCCGCCGGGTAGAGCAGCGAGCGGCCGACCACCAGGCCCCGGACGGTGGGGAGTTGGAGGGCGCCGCGCCACTTCTCGTACGCGCCGTCCTGGTCGCCGCCGACCTCGCCGCCGAGCAGGACGGCGGGGAGCGTGGACGTCTCCATGACCTGGGCCATGTCGTCGGGGTTGTCGGTGACGGGGAGCTTCAGCCAGGTGTAGGCCGAAGTGCCGCCCAGGCCCGAGGCGATGGCGATCGAGCGGGTGACCGCTTCTGCCGAGAGGTCGTTCCTGACCTTGCCCTCGGGAGTGCGGCTGCTGATGAACGGCTCGACGAACAGCGGGAGTTGACGGGCCGCCATGTCGTCGATCGCGCGGGCCGTGGTCTCCAGGGTGGTGAGGGAGCCCGGGTCGTCGTAGTCGATGCGCAGGAGGAGTTTGCCCGCGTCGAAGTTCAACCGCTCGATGTCCTCGGCGCGGTGGCCGGTGAAGCGGTCGTCCATCTCGAAGACCGAGCCCTGGAGGCCGCCCCGGTTCATCGAGCCCATGACGACCTTGCCGTCGAGGGCGCCGAGCAGCAGCAGGTCGTCGAGGATGTCGGCGGTCGCGAGGACGCCGTCCACGCCGGGGCGGCTCAGCGCGAGGCACAGCCGTTCGAGGAGGTCGGCGCGGTTCGCCATGGCGAGTTTGTCGCCGCCGACGCCGAGGGCGCCGCGCGCGGGGTGGTCGGCCGCGACGATCATCAGGCGGCCGGTGCCGTTCACGAGGGGGCGGCGGGTGCGGGACGCTGCCGCTTCGGCGACCGCCTGGGGGCGTTCGGTGCGGAGGCGGACGATCTCGCCGATGTCCACGGCTACGGGGCTCATCGGCCCTCTCCGGTCTGGGTGTTGGGGGTGGCGTCGGTGCCAGGTGTGTTCAAGGCGCCGGTGCTGGGAGCCGCCGTCTGTACCGCCGCGCCCGCCGCTCCCGAGATCTCCGGCGTGACCTCGCCCGCCTCGACCGCCGCCTCGATCTCGGCGGTTGTCGGCATCGCCGAGCTGCACTCCAGGCGGGAGGCGACGATCGCGCCGGCCGCGTTGGCGTGGCGCATGATCTTCTCCAGGTCCCAGCCTTCGAGGAGGCCGTGGCAGAGGGAGCCGCCGAAGGCGTCGCCCGCGCCGAGGCCGTTGAGGACGTTCACCGGCAGCGGCGGGACCTCGGCCTCCTCGCCCTTGCTGTTGACCGCGAGGACACCCTTGGGTCCCTGCTTGACGACGGCGAGTTCGACGCCCGCGTCCAGCAACGCCCTTGCTGCGGCCCGGGGTTCACGGACGCCGGTCGCGACCTCTACCTCGTCGAGGTTCCCGACGGCGACGGTCGTGTGCTTCAACGCCTCGGTGTAGAAGGGGCGTGCGGTCTCCGGGTCGGACCAGAACATGGGGCGCCAGTCGAGGTCGAAGACCGTCGTACCGGCCTTCGCGCGGTGGGTGAGCGCCGCGAGGGTCGCCGTACGGCTGGGCTCCTCGCTGAGGCCCGTGCCCGTCACCCAGAACAGGCGGGCTTCCTGAAGGGCCGTCAAGTCGAGGTCTCGGGCGTCGAGTTCGAGGTCCGGGGCCTTGGGGCGGCGGTAGAAGTAGAGGGGGAAGTCGTCCGGCGGGAAGACCTCGCAGAAGGTGACCGGGGTCGGCAGGCCGGCGACCGGGGTGACCCAGCGGTCGTCGACGCCGAAGCGGCGCAGCTCCTCGTGGAGGTAGGTGCCGAACGGGTCGTCGCCGGTGCGGGTGATCACGGCCGTACGCCGGCCCAGGCGGGCCGCCGCGACCGCGACGTTCGTCGCCGAACCGCCCAGGAACTTCCCGAACGAGGTGACCTGCGGGAGTGGGACGCCCGTCTGGAGCGGATAGAGGTCCACTCCGATCCGTCCCATGGTGATCAGGTCGTACGCCATCGGGTTCCCTTCGCGTCGGCTCTCCACGGCATTCGGCTCCGCAACCGTTTTCTAGTCCGGGTCTCCGAGCCCTGTCAATACTTTGTCCAGACATTCGGACCAGGTCTTGACACCGTTCCGGGGGACACCGCACGCTGACGGCCATGACGACGTTGTCCTCATCCCCCTCACTCTCCCGTATCCGGATCGGTTCGGCCCCCGACAGCTGGGGCGTCTGGTTCCCGGACGACCCCGCCCAGGTGCCCTGGCAGCGGTTCCTCGACGAGGTGTCCGCGTCCGGGTACGAGTGGATCGAGCTGGGCCCGTACGGGTACCTGCCGACCGACCCCGTGGTCCTCACGCGGGAGATCGCCGAGCGTGGCCTGAAAGTGTCGGCCGGCACGGTCTTCACGGGGCTGCACCACGGTGAGTCCGTCTGGGAGAAGACCTGGGCGCACGTCGCCGACAACGCCGTCCTCGCGCAGGCGATGGGCGCGAAGCACCTCGTCGTCATCCCGTCCTTCTGGCGCGACGACAAGACCGGTGAGGTCCTGGAGCCGGACACGCTGACGCCGGAGCAGTGGCGCAACCTGAACACGCTGACCGAGCGGCTCGGGGAGCGGGTGCGGGACGAGTACGGGCTGAAGATCGTCGTCCACCCGCACGCCGACACGCACATCGACAGCGAGGAGAACGTCGTCCGGTTCCTGGACGGCACCGACTCCTCACTGGTCTCGCTGTGCCTCGACACCGGGCACTACGCGTACTGCGGCGGCGACAGCGTCAAGCTGATCGAGACGTACGGGGAGCGGATCGGGTACCTGCACCTCAAGCAGGTCGACCCCGAGATCCTCGCCGACGTGCGCGCGAAGGGGACGCCGTTCGGGCCGGCCGTCGCGCAGGGCGTCATGTGCGAGCCGCCGACCGGGGTGCCGGAGCTGGGACCGGTCCTTGAGGCCGCCGGGAAGCTGGACGTCGACCTGTTCGCGATCGTCGAGCAGGACATGTACCCGTGCGCGCCGGACAAGCCGCTGCCGATCGCCCAGCGGACGCGGGCGTTCCTGCGGTCCTGCGGGGCGTAGCGGGTCGCCTGTCTGCCGTGTCCGAAACGCGCGCCCCCAGGGAGCGCGTTTCGGACATTTTTCGTCAGCTGTGTCACAAACACCTCACCCATGTCACATATGTCCCGTGTACGCGGGTTTCCGGTCACACGTGATCAACCGGCGCTTCCCCCTGGTCACCCGGCGTCGTTCAGCAGCTCATGACAGACCGTCAGCTCTGGTCCTACAAGGACATCGCCGCCCACATCCGCGTCCAGCCGGACACCGTCCGCTCCTACCGCAAGCACGGGCTCCTGCCGCCCCCGGACCACGTCGAGGGAGGCAAGCCGTTCTGGTACGCCGACACGGTCCGGACGTGGGCCGCGTCGAGACCCCGGAGCCAGACGCGCCGGGACGAGTGAGGTCCCGGGGTCACGTCCACGGTTCGATGACCGTCACTCCCGCGCCAGGCGCCGTTCCCATGGCCTCCAGGGCCCCGGGGACGGCGTCCAGGGCGATCGTCGAGGTGACGAGCCTGTCGGGGCGCAGCAGGCCCGTACGGACCGCCTCCAGCATCTCCGGGTAGGTGTGCGCGGCCATGCCGTGGCTGCCGATCAGGCGCAGTTCCAGGGCGATCACGCGGGCCATCGGGACGGGGGTGGTGCCGGTGTCGGACGGGAGGAGGCCGACCTGGAGGTGACGCCCCTTGCGGCGCAGGGAGTTGACCGAGGCCGCGCAGGTCGCCGGGGAGCCGAGGGCGTCCAGGGAGAGGTGGGCGCCGCCGCCGGTCAGGTCACGGACGTACGCCGCCGTGTCGTCGAGCGTGCTCGCGTCCACGCACTCCGTCGCGCCGAAGGCCCTCGCGAGGTCCAGCGCGCGCGGGCTGACGTCGACGGCCACCACGCGCGCGCCCGAGGCCGCCGCGATCATCACCGCCGACAGGCCGACGCCCCCGCACCCGTGTACGGCGACCCACTCCCCCGCCGCGACGCGGCCCTGCTGCACGACCGCGCGGAACGCCGTCGCGAACCGGCAGCCCAGGGAGGCCGCCGTGGCGTACGAGAGGTCCTCCGGGACGGCGACGAGGTTGACGTCGGCGTGGTCCAGGGCGACGTACTGCGCGAAGGAGCCCCAGTGCGTGAAGCCGGGCTGCGTCTGGCGCTCGCACACCTGGTGGTCGCCGGCCTGGCAGGCGGGGCAGCTTCCGCAGCCGCACACGAAGGGGACGGTGACGCGGTCCCCCGCGCGCCAGCGGGTGACGTACGGGCCCGTCTCCTCGACGACACCGGCGAGTTCGTGCCCGGGCACGTGCGGGAGGGCTATGTCCGGGTCGTGGCCCATCCACCCGTGCCAGTCGCTACGGCACAGGCCGGTGGCCTCCACCCGGACGACGACGCCGTGCTCCCGCGCGCGCGGGTCGGGCACCTCCCGCACCTCGGCCCGCTCGCCGTACCGCTCGAAGACCACTGCCCGCATGTCGCGCTCCCTTCCGGTCCGACGATCATGCAGGAAGCGGGGGTGAGGGGGTAGGGCGGGATGCGCGCGGGTGGGCCGGGGGGTGCCGTCGGTGATGTACGGGGGCTGCGGGCACGCGCGCGGGACGAACGAGGTGGGCGGCGGGGACGCGGGCGTCTGCGGGCACGCGCGGGAGGAGCAAACCCTTGCCGTCCAGCTCGTCGACCATGACCGTCTGCGGGCACGCGCGCGGGAGGAGCGGGACGGGCTCGGTCGCGCGGATCGCGGGAGCGGGGGCCTGGCCCCGGCGCGGGGTGGCTCGGCCGGCCCGCGCCGGCGTCGGACCCGGGGACCCGGACGCGGGTTGCGTGCCCGCGTGCGGGGCAGCCCGTCCGGCCGATGAGCGACGCCGCCACGCCTGCGCGACTGCGTGCGGGGCGGCCGCCCACGGCGATGAGCCGGCCGGCCCGGTCCTCGCGCCCGCTCGGGGTGGCCCGGCGGCCCGATCGGGCGTGCCCTGTGCTTCCCGTCCCTCCCCGCTCGCGTGTGGGTAGCCCGTGCGCCCCACCCGGACTGCGGTGCCCAGCGCATCACCCTAAAGTGCGACGAAAGCCACCCTCCCCGCCTCCTGAGGGGCCTCTGTGACGCACTCCCCGCCGCCCGGTACGCCCCGCGCGCGTATTCCTGGTCCGCAGCAGCCGCCGCCCACGTATCCGCGCATCCGCGAGGGGCTGTGGAAGCACGCGCTCGCGGGTGGGCTGACGCTGTGGGTGCTGACGGCGCTCACGACGTACGCGACGGGAAACACGACGCTGCTGCCGACGCTGATCCTGCTGGGGAGCTTCCTGGTGCCGGTGACGTTCGTGCTGTGGGCGTACGAGCGGCACGGGCGGGATCTGGGGGTGAGCGTGCTGCTGGGGTGCTTCCTGACCGGGGGGACGCTCGGGGTGCTGGGGGCGTCGCTGATGGAGACGTACCTGCTGCATCCGTCCGCCTGGATGTTCGTCGGCGTGGGCCTGATCGAGGAGGGTGTGAAGCTCGGGGCGCTGATGCTGGTGCTGCGGCGGCAGGTGCGGCTGCGGGGGATGCGGGCGGGGCTGGTGCTGGGGGCGACCGTCGGGTTCGGGTTCGCGGCCCTGGAGAGCGCCGGGTACGCCTTCAACGCGGCCGTGTCGACCCAGGGGGTGGATCTGAGGGCGCTGGTCGAGACGGAGGTCCTCAGAGGGCTGCTGGCGCCGTTCGGGCACGGGCTGTGGACGGCGATCGCCGGGGGCGTGCTGCTGTCGTACCGGATGCCGAACGGGCGCTTCCGGATCGCCGGCCCGGTGGTGGGCGCGTTCCTCGGCGTGTCGCTGTTGCACGCGGTGTGGGACTCGACGCACGGGATCGCGGTGTGGCTGGTCACGCGGCTGACGAGCGTGAACCTGGAGCGTGAGCTGTTCGAGGTGGGGTACCTGGCGGACGCGACCCGGCAGCAGGCGCACCTGTTCACGCTGTTCTCGGTCGGCGGGATGGCCTGTGTCGCGCTGTTCGGGCTGTCGTGGGCACGGTCGCTGGCCCGCCGGGACCCCTCTTGGAGAAATACCCCCTAGGGGTATACAGTCGGAGGAGAAGGAGCACCGTGGGCCCCAACCGGCCCCGCTCCCCCACGCCTTCCCGAGGAGTAACGACATGACCGCCCCTACCGACACCGTCACCGCCGTCTACCAGGTCAGCGGCATGAGCTGCGGCCACTGCGAGGGCTCCGTCTCCGGTGAGATCTCCCAGCTCGACGGCGTCAGCTCGGTGAAGGCCGTCGCCTCCACCGGCGAGGTCACGGTCGTCTCGGCCGCCGCGCTGGACGAGGAGGCCGTCCGCGCGGCCGTCGACGAGGCCGGCTTCGAGCTGGTCGGCCGGGTCTGAGACCCGCCCGAGAGCCACTCCCCCATCCCTCCGACGGGCCGTAGGACCGACCTGGTCAGGTACGGCCCGTCGCGCTTCCTGGAGCACGGAGATGTCCAGCACGCACGCACCGGCGGCCCCGGAGACGGCCGAGGTCGAACTGATCATCGGCGGCATGACCTGCGCGTCCTGCGCCGCCCGGATCGAGAAGAAGCTCAACCGGATGGACGGCGTCGCGGCGACCGTCAACTACGCGACCGAGAAAGCGAAGGTCACCTACCCCCTGGGGGTAGCGGTGACCGATCTGATCGAGACCGTCGTCAAGACCGGGTACACCGCCGAGGAACCCGCGCGCGTGGAGCCCGTTCCGGACACCGACGCCCCTGAGGGCGACGATCCGGAACTCGGCGCCCTGCGCCACCGCCTCCTGGTGTCCGTCGCCCTCGCGCTGCCCGTCATCCTCCTGTCGATGATCCCGTCGCTCCAGTTCGACAACTGGCAGTGGCTGTCCCTCACGCTCGCCGCGCCGGTCGTCGTCTGGGGCGGCTGGCCCTTCCACAAGGCCGCCTGGACGAACCTGCGGCACGGCGCCTCGACGATGGACACGCTGGTGTCGGTCGGTACGGCCGCCGCGTTCGGCTGGTCCCTGTGGGCGCTGTTCTTCGGGGACGCCGGGATGCCCGGGATGCGGCACGGCTTCGACCTGACCGTCTCGCGCGCGGGCGCGTCGTCCGCGCTGTACCTGGAGGTGGCCGCCGGGGTCACCGCGTTCCTGCTGCTCGGGCGGTATCTGGAGGCGCGCGCGAAGAGGCGCTCCGGGGCCGCGCTGCGGGCGCTGATGGAACTGGGCGCCAAGGACGTGGCCGTCCTGCGCGACGGGCGCGAGATACGCGTCCCGATCGGCGACCTGAAAACCGGTGACCGGTTCGTCGTACGGCCCGGGGAGAAGGTCGCGACCGACGGGGTGGTCGTCGAGGGGGCGTCCGCCGTGGACGCGTCGATGCTGACCGGGGAGTCCGTGCCGGTGGACATCGGGCCCGGGGATGGTGTCACCGGGGCGACCGTCAACGCCGGGGGGCGGCTCGTCGTCGAGGCCACGCGCGTGGGCGCGGACACGCAGCTCGCGCGGATGGCGCGGCTCGTGGAGGACGCGCAGAGCGGGAAGGCGCAGGTGCAGCGGCTGGCCGACCGGATCTCCGGCGTGTTCGTGCCGGCCGTGCTGCTGATCGCCGCCGCGACCTTCGGGGGGTGGCTGGGGGCGACCGGTGACACGGTGGCCGCGTTCACCGCCGCCGTCGCCGTCCTGATCATCGCCTGCCCGTGCGCGCTGGGGCTCGCGACGCCGACCGCGCTGCTCGTGGGCACCGGTCGGGGCGCCCAGCTCGGGATCCTCATCAAGGGGCCCGAGGTGCTGGAGTCGACCCGGCGCGTGGACACGGTCGTCCTGGACAAGACCGGGACCGTGACGACGGGCCGGATGACGCTCCAGGACGTGTACGCCGGCGAGGGGACCGACGAGGAGCAGGTGCTGCGGCTCGCGGGGGCCCTGGAGCACGCCTCCGAGCACCCCGTCGCCCGGGCCATCGCCTCAGGGGCCGCTGAGCGGGTCGGGGAGCTGCCCGAGGTGTCCGGGTTCGAGAACGTGCCCGGGAGGGGCGTACGGGGCCGTGTGGACGGCCTGGAGGTGGTCGCCGGGCGACTCTTCGAGGAGGTGCCCGAGGAGCTGGCCCGGGTCCGGGACGAGGCCGAGCGCGCGGGCCGTACCGCCGTCGTCGTCGGGTGGGGCGGGCGGGCCCGGGGCGTACTCTCCGTCGCGGACGCCGTGAAGGAGACCAGCGCGGACGCCGTGCGCGCGCTGCGCGGGCTCGGGCTCACGCCGGTACTGCTCACCGGGGACAACCGGGTCGTCGCCGCCTCCGTCGCCGCGCAGGTCGGGATCGACGAGGTGGTCTCCGAGGTGCTGCCCGAGGACAAGGTGGCCGCCGTCCAGCGGCTCCAGGGGCAGGGGCGGGTCGTCGCGATGGTCGGGGACGGGGTCAACGACGCCGCCGCGCTCGCGCAGGCCGACCTCGGGCTCGCGATGGGGACCGGGACCGACGCGGCCATCGAAGCCGGTGACCTGACGCTCGTGCGCGGGGACCTGCGCGTCGCCGCCGACGCGATCCGGCTCTCCCGCAGGACCCTCTCGATCATCAAGGGCAACCTCGTGTGGGCGTTCGGCTACAACGTCGCCGCGCTGCCGCTCGCCGCGGCCGGGCTGCTCAATCCGATGATCGCCGGGGCCGCGATGGCCTTCTCCTCGGTGTTCGTCGTCACGAACAGCCTCCGGCTGCGTACGTTCCGCTGAAGACCGGAGGGAGTTACCAGAGGTTACAGTGAAGTTGTTCAATTTGATACAACCGGATATGACAATCCCCCTGGAGTCCGGGCAGCGCCTCACATAAGCTCTTCACAAGGCTCGCGCATCTTCACCACGCGAGAGCCCCGGTCGCCGTATCCGGTCACTCGCACACCAAACGGGACATGCGCGAGAGACACAGATCACAGTGATGTGAACGTAACCATCGAAGGGGTTCGAAGGTCTAAGTTGACGGTGTCAGGAAGCGTCTTGGGGGGCGCCGACTGGCATCTGGGGATGTCTTGGGGGACCTCCCCGGAGATGCGTTGCCGGGACACGTACAACGGGAAGCTTTGAGCGGCCCTCCCAGCGTGCGCGTCCCGGCAGATCGCAGACCCTGACGGTGCGGCGACTTTTGCTCGTTCCGCTCACGCACAACCGCATATGCAGTACACAGCACAGCGATTCAGGCGCTGTCCTCCGAAACGCCCGGCCGGATCCCGTGGGGGGAATCCGCACCGGGACATGGGAAGGCGCCCTGGACGTCGGCCCGTGGGGGGACCGGCGCCAGGGCGCCTTCTGCTGTCCGGGGGCGTTTTCGCCGACGCGGGCCTAGATCGCGAAGTGCCACACCGTCAGCATGTACGCGCCGTACCAGGAGCCGAAGAGGGCCGCCGCGGCCAGTGCGGTGATCGCCGTGCTGGTGCGTACGCGCGCGAGGGCTCGGGACACCGGGATGACGAAGATCAGCGCCGGGATCAGGAGGCGCAGCTTCGAGTGGTAGAAGTTGCTCTGGCCGAGGGTGATCACGAGGACGACCGTGCCGTAGACCGCGAGTGGGGGCCAGACGCGGTCGCGCCAGGCCGCTGCGGTGGCCGCGATCAGGGCCAGGAGCAGGAGGGCCGTGCTGACCGGGACCCAGCCGTCCGATTTCGTGAAGGTGTCGCCCAGAAAGCCGAAGAAGGCGCTGCCGTTGTCCCAGCGGGTGCCCCAGCCCGCTTCCTGGATCTCGAACCAGGCGTCCGCCTCGCCGGTGCGCAGGGCGACCCACAGGACGTACGCGGGGACGCCGCAGTAGGAGAGCAGGAGGGCCGTGAGGGGGCGCCAGGTGATACGGCCCTCGCGGCGGAAGTGGAGGACCACGGCGACGCCCAGGGCGGCCATGAGGGCCACCGCGACGGGGCGGGTGAGACCGGCGAGGAGGATCAGGGCGCCGGCCGTCAGCCATGCCTTGCGGTGGATCGCCAGGAGGGCCGCCGCCGCGAACGCGAGGAACAGGGACTCGCTGTAGGACATCAGGAAGACGAGCGCCATGGGCTGGGCGCAGGCGACGAGGAAGGTCGCGATGTGGGCCGTACGGCGGTCGTAGAGGTCCAGGAGGAGGCGGTGCAGGCATATCAGCGCGGCTATGAGCGCGAGGTGCGCGGCGACCAGGCCGGCCGTGTCGTAGTCCAGGAACGTCAGCGTGTGGACCGTACGGACGAGGAGCGGGTACGCCGGGAAGAAGGCCAGGGTGCCGCCCTGGAGGCCGTTCTGCGTGATCGCGAAGTCGTGGGGGTAGCCGTTGCGCGCTATGTCCAGGAACCACTGCCCGTCCCAGGCGATCAGCCGGTCGTGCACGCTCTGGTCGCCGGGCGGGTTCAGGAGGGCGAGCAGGACGAGGTGCAGGACGAGGGAGACCCCGTACACGGCGAGGGGGAAGCGGGCCGCGCGGGCGGCGCGGTGCCATCGGGTGAGGCGGGGGCGGCTGTTCCAGGGGTCCGTGTGCGGGGGCGGCTCGGGGGCGCGCACCTCGGGCGGGAGGGGGCCCCGGGCCGGCAGCGGGAGGGGGGTGGGCGGCATGGCGGGAGTTCGCAATTCTTTCTTCGGGAATGCGCCGGGCGGGAATTGAGGGGTGGTCAGCCGGGTCCCGGGCTCGGATAGGGGCGGGAATCCGGGGGCGGCAGGCGGTGTCCGGGGGGAAGTCCGAGCGGGCTCGCATTCGGTGGGGAATAGGGGCGGGGCACGCTGGGGTGACCCGCCGGAATCACCAGCGCGACCGCGAGGAGTAACAGCGAGGCGGCAGCGCACGAGCCGAGAAGAAGGGCTCTGATCGGGTGCGACGGCATGACGGCAGCTCCGGGCGTGGAACGGTGGGGGGTCTCCAGGAACCGGATATCGCGGGGGCGGCGCGGCATTCTTTCGCGTCCTCGCGATGAGATGTTCGATCATCTCACGCGAATGATCGAGGAAATAGTCCGTCAGGTTACTTGAAGTGTAAAGCTTCGATCCCGGTTGTGAATTGATGGTGAAAAGTGAGCCTCGTTCCGATACTGATCGGTCGCTTTTCCGGACGGCCCGGAACCACTCGTTCACACCCCGTTGTCAGACCCGGGCGGTACCTTCGGATCATGTCCGGTCAGGTGGGGAACTCTTCGGGTCAGCGGCAGGTGACGACCCTCGAAGGCGTGCTGGAGCGCATCACGTACGCGAACGAGGAGAACGGCTACACGATCGCGCGCGTGGACACCGGCAGAGGCGCCGGTGATCTTCTCACGGTCGTCGGCGCGCTCCTCGGCGCGCAGGTCGGGGAGTCGCTGCGGATGGAGGGCCGCTGGGGCTCCCACCCGCAGTACGGCAAGCAGTTCACCGTCGAGAACTACACGACCGTCCTGCCCGCGACCGTCCAGGGCATCCGGCGCTATCTGGGCTCCGGCCTGGTCAAGGGCATCGGCCCGGTCTTCGCCGACCGCATCACCCAGCACTTCGGCGTCGACACCCTCAGGATCATCGAGGAGGAGCCGAAGCGCCTGATCGAGGTGCCGGGCCTCGGCCCGAAGCGGACGAAGAAGATCGCCGACGCCTGGGAGGAGCAGAAGGCGATCAAGGAGGTCATGCTCTTCCTCCAGACCGTCGAGGTGTCGACGTCCATCGCGGTGCGCATCTACAAGAAGTACGGCGACGCCTCGATCTCCGTCGTCAAGAACCAGCCCTACCGCCTCGCCGCCGACGTCTGGGGCATCGGTTTCCTCACCGCCGACAAGATCGCCCAGTCCGTCGGCATCCCGCACGACAGCCCCGAGCGCGTGAAGGCGGGCCTCCAGTACGCCCTGTCGCAATCCGCCGACCAGGGCAACTGCTACCTCCCCGAGGAGCGCCTCATCGCGGACGCGGTGAAGCTCCTCCAGGTCGACACCGGGCTCGTCATCGAGTGCCTGGCGGAACTGGCGGCACCCCCCGAGGACGGCGAGGACCCGGGCGTCGTCCGCGAGAAGGTCCCCGGTCCGGACGGGGAGCCGGTGACGGCCGTCTACCTGGTGCCGTTCCACCGCGCCGAACTGTCCCTCGCCGGGCAGGTGCTGCGGCTGCTGCGCACCGACGAGGACCGGATGCCGGGCTTCCGGGACGTCGTCTGGGACAAGGCGCTGGAGTGGCTGAAGCGGCGTACGGGCGCGGAGCTGGCGCCCGAGCAGGAGGCGGCCGTCCGGCTCGCGCTGAGCGAGAAGGTCGCGGTGCTGACGGGCGGGCCGGGGTGCGGGAAGTCGTTCACCGTGCGGTCGATCGTGGAGCTGGCGCGCGCGAAGAAGGCGAAGGTACTGCTGGCCGCGCCGACCGGGCGCGCGGCGAAGCGGCTCGCGGAGCTGACCGGCGCGGAGGCGTCCACCGTCCACCGGCTGCTCGAACTGAAGCCGGGCGGGGACGCGGCGTACGACCGGGACCGTCCGCTGGACGCGGACCTGGTCGTCGTCGACGAGGCGTCGATGCTGGACCTGCTGCTCGCGAACAAGCTGGTGAAGGCGGTGCCCCCGGGCGCGCACCTGCTGTTCGTGGGGGACGTCGACCAGTTGCCCAGCGTGGGCGCGGGCGAGGTGCTGCGGGATCTGCTCGCCGAGGGCGGGCCGGTGCCGGCGGTGCGCCTCACGCGCGTGTTCCGGCAGGCCCAGCAGTCGGGGGTGGTGACCAACGCGCACCGCATCAACGCCGGGGAGCATCCGGTGACCGACGGGATGAAGGACTTCTTCCTGTTCGTGGAGGACGACACCGAGGAGGCGGGGAAGCTCGCGGTGGACGTGGCCGCGCGGCGGATACCGGCCAAGTTCGGGCTCGATCCGCGGCGCGACGTACAGGTCCTGGCGCCCATGCACCGGGGGCCCGCGGGGGCCGGGAACCTCAACGGGCTGCTCCAGCAGGTGATCACGCCCGGCCGGCCCGACGTACCCGAACGGCGTGTCGGTGGGCGGGTGTTCCGGGTCGGGGACAAGGTCACGCAGGTGCGCAACAACTACGACAAGGGGGCGAACGGGGTCTTCAACGGGACGGTCGGTGTCATCACCTCACTCGACCCGGTGGAACAGAGCCTCACGGTGCTGACGGACGAGGACGAGGAGGTGCCGTACGACTTCGACGAGCTGGACGAACTGGCGCACGCGTACGCCGTCACCATCCACCGGTCGCAGGGCAGCGAGTATCCCGCGGTTGTGATTCCCGTCACGACGGGGGCATGGATGATGCTCCAGCGGAACCTGCTGTATACGGCCGTCACGCGGGCGAAGCGGCTGGTCGTGCTCGTGGGGTCGCGCAAGGCGATCGGGCAGGCCGTCCGGACGGTCTCCGCCGGGAGGCGGTGCACGGCGCTGGACTTCAGACTGGCGAACGGGTGAGCGGGCGCACCGGAGGGCATGACCCCTCGCACGCCTACCCTGTGAAGTCGTGGGAAAAAATGATCGATCAAATGAGTCACGAAGGTCACAGAGCACTTCCGGAACCGGAATAAAGGCGGCAGGATGAACAAGTTGGCGGCACTGAGTGCCGCCGACACGCCCGATGGCCGACCCCGAGTGCACTCTCCTGCGCCAAATGGGGGATGGTAGAGACAGTCAGGGCAACCTCGAAGATGAGGCACAACGTCGGTGAGGGAAGACGTGAGCGACAACTCTGTAGTACTGCGGTACGGCGACGGCGAGTACACCTACCCGGTGATCGACAGCACCGTCGGTGACAAGGGCTTCGACATCGGGAAGCTCCGCGCCCAGACCGGTCTCGTGACACTCGACAGCGGCTACGGCAACACCGCCGCGTACAAATCCGCGGTCACCTACCTCGACGGCGAGGCGGGCATTCTGCGCTATCGGGGTTACCCGATCGAGCAGCTGGCCGAGCGCTCCACGTTCCTGGAGGTGGCCTACCTGCTGATCAACGGTGAGCTGCCGACCGTCGACGAGCTCGCCGTGTTCAAGAGCGACATCACTCAGCACACGCTGCTGCACGAGGACGTCAAGAACTTCTACAAGGGGTTCCCGCGCGACGCGCACCCGATGGCGATGCTGTCGTCGGTCGTGTCCGCGCTGTCGACGTTCTACCAGGACAGCCACAATCCGTTCGACGAGAAGCAGCGCAACCTCTCGACGATCCGGTTGCTCGCGAAGCTTCCGACGATCGCGGCGTACGCGTACAAGAAGTCCGTCGGGCATCCCTTCGTCTACCCGCGCAACGACCTCGGGTACGTCGAGAACTTCCTGCGGATGACGTTCTCCGTGCCGGCGCAGGACTACGACCTCGACCCGGTCGTCGTCGCGGCGCTCGACAAGCTGCTGATTCTGCACGCCGACCACGAGCAGAACTGTTCGACCTCCACGGTTCGTCTTGTCGGGTCGTCGCAGGCGAACATGTTCGCGTCCATCTCCGCGGGCATCAACGCGCTGTGGGGGCCGCTGCACGGTGGCGCCAACCAGTCCGTCCTGGAGATGCTCGAAGGCATCCAGGCGAGCGGTGGTGACGTCGACTCCTTCATCCGCAAGGTGAAGAACAAGGAGGACGGCGTCCGGCTGATGGGCTTCGGGCACCGGGTCTACAAGAACTTCGACCCCCGCGCGAAGATCATCAAGGCTGCGGCGCACGATGTGCTGTCCGCGCTGGGCAAGTCCGACGAGCTGCTCGACATCGCGCTCAAGCTGGAGGAGCACGCGCTCTCCGACGACTACTTCGTGTCGCGGAGCCTGTACCCCAACGTCGACTTCTACACCGGGCTGATCTACCGGGCCATGGGCTTCCCGACGGAGATGTTCACGGTGCTGTTCGCGCTGGGGCGGTTGCCGGGGTGGATCGCTCAGTGGCACGAGATGATCAAGGAGCCGGGGTCGCGTATCGGGCGTCCGCGGCAGATCTACACGGGTGTTGTGGAGCGGGACTTCGTTCCCGTCGAGGAGCGCTGACGCCTTCGGCGTGAGTTGTAGGTTCGGGGTCCTTTCGCCTGGTGGCGGGAGGACCCTTCGCCTATGGAGGTGGGGGGTGATGTTGTGGGGCGGGTGCGGGTCGGTTGTGGCTTGTCGCGGCCCGCGCGGCGGTAGCCGCATATCGATACAGCCCCGCGCCCCTGAGGGAACGGGAGTGGGCCTGCGTTATCCGGGTGCTGTTCCTCGCCGGCTCTTCTAGGCTCCGGGCATGTTTCGTCTGGAGCGGCTTCGGGTCGGGCATGCTGCTGCGCTTCTCGCCTTTGAGCTGGAGAACCGGGACTACTTCGCTCGGACCATTCCCGACCGGGGTGATGACTACTTCCGGGAGTTCGATGAGCGGCTGGTGGGGCTGATTGCCGAGCAGGAGGGCGGGGTGTGTCACTTTCACGTTGTCGTGAGTGGGGCGGGTGAGGTGGTGGGGCGGATCAATCTGGTGGATGTCGAGGACGGGGTTGCCGAGTTGGGGTATCGGGTCGGGGAGCGGTGGGGTGGGCGCGGGGTGGCTTCCTGGGGAGTCGGGGAAGTCTGTCGGGTTGCCCGGGGCACGTATGGGCTTCGGGGGCTCTTCGCCGGGGCCGCCGTCGGGAATGTGCGGTCACGCCGTGTGTTGGAGGGGAACGGGTTCGTGCTGACTCGGTCGAGTGAGGGGCAGGTGCGGTACGAGCTTGCGCTCGTTTGAGCGGGGGTTCATCACGATCGGGTTTCGGCCAGTGGCTCAAGACTTGCCTTCGGGGCATGTAATCGATTCCAATCGTGTTAACACGTCGATGTAATCGATTCCACGAGGAGGTGGGGCGGTCATGGCGAGCATCAAGGATGTTGCCGCCGAGGCGGGCGTGTCCGTGGCGACCGTGTCGCGTGTCCTGAATCGGCACCCCTCGGTGAGTGCGGACGCGCGGACGCGGGTGGAGGCGGCCGTGGCGGCGCTGGGGTACCGGCCCAACGCCGTCGCACGGTCGCTGCGTACCGATGAGACCCGCACTCTGGGGCTCGTGATCAGCGACGTGCTGAATCCGTACTTCACCGAGCTGGCGAGGTCGGTGGAGGAAGAGGCGCGGGCGCTCGGGTACAGCGTGATCATCGGGAACGCCGACGAGCGGCCGGAGTTGCAGGACCACCACGTACGGACGCTGCTGGACCGCCGTATCGACGGGCTGCTGGTGTCGCCGACCGACGGTGGGTCGCCGCTGATGCTGGACGCCGCTCGGGGTGGGACGCCGATGGTGTTCGTGGACCGGTGGATTCCCGGCGTGGACGTGCCCGTGGTGCGGTCGGACGGGCGGGCCGCCGTACGGGATCTCGTCGCGCATCTGCACGGGCTGGGGCACCGCCGGCTCGCGATCATCGCCGGGCCGGCGGCGACCACGACCGGGCAGGAGCGCGTCGAGGCGTTCCGGGAGGCGCTGGAGGAGTGCGGTCTTGAGCTGCCGGACCAGTACATAGGCCAGGGCGACTTCCAGGCCGAGAGCGGACGCCGGGTGACCGAGGGGTTCCTCGATCTCGCCGAGCCTCCGCAGGTCGTGTTCGCGGCGGACAACCTGATGGCGCTGGGCGCCCTGGACGCCGTACGCGCGCGCGGACTGCGGGTGCCGGACGACATCGCGCTCGCCGCGTTCGACGACATCCGCTGGTTCGTGCACACGGACCCGCCGATCACCGCGATCTCGCAGCCCACGGACGAGCTGGGGCGGGCCGCCGTCCGCGCTCTCGTGGACCGCATCGAGGGGCGGGCGCCGCACTCCGTGACGCTCCCCGCCCGTCTCGTCGTTCGCCGCTCGTGCGGCGAGAACCCCGTAACGAACAGGAGCCAGTCGTGAGCAACGCGGACGAGTTGCTGCGCATCGAGGGCATACGGAAGACCTTCCCCGGGGTGGTCGCGCTGGACCGCGTCGACTTCGACCTGAGGCGGGGCGAGGTCCATGTGCTGCTCGGTGAGAACGGCGCGGGAAAGAGCACGCTCATCAAGATGCTCTCCGGCGCGTACACCCCCGACGAGGGCCGGATCCTGGCCGGTGGCGAGGAGGTGCGCATCCATGGTGCGCAGGACTCCGAACGGCTCGGGATCGCCACGATCTACCAGGAGTTCAACCTCGTCCCCGACCTGACGGTCGCCGAGAACATCTTCCTGGGCCGCCAGCCGCGCAAGTACGGGATGATCGACCGCAAGCAGATGGAGGCGGACGCTGCCGTTCTGCTGGAGCGCGTCGGTGTCAGTGTCTCGCCCCGCGCGCGGGTGCGTGAACTGGGCATCGCCCGGCTCCAGATGGTCGAGATCGCGAAGGCGCTGAGCCTGAACGCGCGTGTGCTGATCATGGACGAGCCGACGGCCGTGCTGACCTCCGAGGAGGTCGAGAAGCTGTTCGTCATCGTGCGGAAGCTGCGCGAGGACGGCGTCGGGATCGTCTTCATCACGCACCACCTGGAGGAGATCGCCGCCCTCGGGGACCGGGTCACGGTCATCCGGGACGGCAAGTCGGTCGGCCAGGTGCCCGCCTCCACGCCGGAGGAGGAACTCGTCCGGCTGATGGTGGGCCGGTCCATCGAGCAGCAGTACCCGCGCGAGCGGGGCGACGTCTCCGAGGCGCCGCTGCTGTCCGTGGAAGGGCTGACCCGGGACGGCGTCTTCCACGACGTCAGTTTCGAGGTGCGGGCCGGTGAGGTCGTCGGGATCGCGGGTCTCGTGGGCGCGGGTCGTACTGAAGTAGTACGGGCTGTGTTCGGGGCCGACCCGTACGACCACGGTACGGTCCGGGTTTCCGGGGACTCCCTGCGCAAGCACGACGTCGTCGCCGCGATGGCGGCCGGTATCGGTCTAGTACCTGAGGACCGCAAGGGCCAGGGGCTCGTGCTCGACCAGTCGGTCGAGGAGAACCTCGGACTGGTCACTCTCAGGTCTGCCACCAAAGGTGGCATCGTCGACCTCAAGAGCCAGCACGACGACGCCGCGCGGATCGCGCAGCAGCTCGGGGTGCGGATGGCCGGGCTCGGCCAGCAGGTGCGCACGCTGTCCGGCGGCAACCAGCAGAAGGTCGTCATCGGCAAGTGGCTCCTGGCCGACACGAAGGTGCTGATCCTCGACGAGCCCACGCGCGGCATCGACGTCGGCGCCAAGGTCGAGATCTACCAGCTGATCAACGAACTCACGGCCGCCGGGGCGGCCGTACTGATGATCTCCAGCGATCTGCCCGAGGTGCTCGGTATGAGCGACCGGGTGCTGGTGATGGCTCAGGGCCGGATCGCGGGCGAGCTGTCCGCCGACGAGGCCACGCAGGACGCGGTCATGTCGCTGGCCGTGAGCAACCCCACTACCGAACTGGAGGCCCCCCGTGGCCGCTGAAACGCTCAAGGGCGGTACGGGCGCCGGTGGCGCCGCGGCGGTGCGCCGTCTGCTGCTCGACAACGGCGCGCTGACCGCGCTGATCGTCCTCGTCATCGCCATGTCGGCGCTGTCGGGCGACTTCCTGACCACCGACAACCTGCTCAACGTCGGCGTCCAGGCGGCCGTGACCGCCATCCTCGCCTTCGGTGTCACCTTCGTGATCGTCTCGGCGGGCATCGACCTGTCGGTGGGTTCGGTGGCCGCGCTGTCGGCGACCGTGCTCGCGTGGACCGCCACCTCGCACGGGGTGCCGGTGTTCCTCGCGGTGCTGCTGGCGCTCGCGACCGGTATAGCCGCGGGTCTGATCAACGGCTTCCTGATCTCGTACGGCAAGCTGCCGCCGTTCATCGCGACGCTCGCGATGCTGTCGGTGGCGCGCGGGCTCGCGCTGGTCATCTCGGACGGGTCGCCGATCGCGTTCCCGGACTCGGTCTCCCACCTGGGCGACACGCTCGGCGGGTGGCTGCCGGTGCCGGTGCTCGTGATGGTGGCCATGGGTCTCATCGCCGCGTTCGTCCTGGGCCGTACGTACATCGGCCGTTCGATGTACGCCATCGGTGGTAACGAGGAAGCGGCACGCCTGTCGGGTCTTCGGGTGAACCGGCAGAAGCTCGCGATCTACGCGCTGTCCGGTGTCTTCGCCGCCATCGCCGGTGTCGTCCTGGCCTCCCGGCTCTCCTCCGCGCAGCCGCAGGCCGCCAGCGGGTACGAGCTGGACGCCATCGCCGCCGTCGTCATCGGGGGCGCCTCCCTCGCAGGGGGTACGGGTAAGGCGTCCGGGACGCTGATCGGTGCGCTGATCCTCGCGGTGCTGCGCAACGGGCTCAACCTGCTGAACGTCTCGGCGTTCTGGCAGCAGGTCGTCATCGGTGTCGTCATCGCGCTGGCGGTGCTGCTCGACACGGTGCGGCGCAAGGCCGGGGCGGCGCCGACGGCGATCGGGGCGCCCGGTGGGGGCAAGGGGAAGCAGGTCGCGACGTACGGGGTCGCGGCGGTCGTCACCGTGGCGGTCGTGGGGGCTACCTCCTTCCTGCACAACGGGTCTTCCGGGTCCGACAATCAGAAGATCGGTCTCTCGCTCTCCACCCTCAACAACCCGTTCTTCGTGCAGATCCGGTCCGGTGCGCAGGCCGAGGCGAAGAAGCTGGGCGTCGATCTGACCGTCACCGACGCGCAGAACGACGCCTCGCAGCAGGCCAACCAGCTCCAGAACTTCACCAGTTCGAACCTCGGCGCGATCATCGTCAACCCGGTGGACTCGGACGCGGCGGGCAACTCCGTGAAGGCCGCGGACAAGGCGAAGATCCCGGTCATCGCCGTCGACCGCGGGGTCAACAAGGCCCAGGTGGACGCGCTGGTCGCCTCCGACAACGTCGCCGGCGGCGAGCAGGCGGCCAAGACGCTCGCCGAGAAGCTCGGCGGCAGCGGGAAGATCGTCATCCTTCAGGGGCAGGCGGGTACGTCCGCCGCGCGCGAGCGGGCCGAGGGCTTCGCCAAGGGGCTCAAGGCGTACCCGGGGATCCAGGTCGTCGCGCAGCAGCCGGCCGACTTCGACCGGACCAAGGGGCTCGACGTGATGTCGAACCTGCTCCAGGCGCACCCGGACGTGCAGGGTGTCATCGCCGCCAACGACGAGATGGCGCTCGGCGCGGCCAAGGCGCTCGGGTCCAAGGCCGGCAAGTCCGTCCAGGTCGTCGGCTTCGACGGAACTCCCGACGGGCTCAAGGCGGTTGAGCAGGGGACGCTGTACGCGTCGATCGCCCAGCAGCCGTCGCAGCTCGGGAAGATCGCCGTGGACAACGCGCTCAAGGCGATCAAGGGCGAGAAGGTCGAGGAGACCATCAAGGTGCCGGTGAAGGTGGTCACGAAGGAGAACGTGGCCGGGTTCAGCGGCTGAGACAGCCGATGGGCGGGTGGCGGGAGACATGTGAACTCCCGCCACCCCCACCGCCGTTCACAGGGATGACTGGGAGTCAATTCATGTACGAGTACGACCTGCTGGTCGTCGGGTCGGCCAACGCCGACCTCGTGATCGGTGTCGAGCGCAGGCCCGGCGCCGGGGAGACGGTGCTCGGGTCCGACCTCGCCGTCCATCCCGGCGGAAAGGGCGCCAACCAGGCGGTCGCCGCCGCGCGGCTCGGGGCGCGTACGGCGCTGCTCGCGCGGGTCGGGGACGACGCGAACGGGCGGCTGCTGCTGGAGTCTCAGCAGGGCGCCGGCGTCGACACGGTGGGCGTGCTGGTGGGCGGGGCGCCGACCGGCGTCGCGCTGATCACCGTCGACCCGTCGGGGGACAACAGCATCGTGGTGTCGCCCGGCGCCAATGGCCGGCTCACGCCGGGCGACATCCGGGCCGCCGGGGCGCTGTTCCACGCCTCGCGGGTGGTGTCGGCGCAGTTGGAGATCCCCTTGGAGTCGGTCGTGGAGGTCGTGCGGCAACTGCCGTCCGGGACACGGTTCGTGTTGAACCCCTCTCCCCCGCAGGCGCTGCCCGCCGAGGTGTTGGCCGCGTGCGATCCGCTGATCGTGAACGAGCACGAGGCTCGGGTGATCCTGGGCGGTGCTGCGCTCCGTGACGATCCCGCCGAGTGGGCGCGGGAGTTGCTCGCGAGCGGGCCCAAGTCGGTGGTGGTGACGCTGGGTTCGGAGGGGGCGTTGGTGGCCTCTTCGTCGTCCGAGGAAGTCGTGCGGGTCGCGTCGGTGAAGGTCGACGCCGTCGACACGACCGGGGCCGGGGACTCGTTCACGGCCGCGCTGGCATGGAAGTTGGGCGCCGGGTCCTCTCTGGCGGAGGCCGCTGCCTATGCCGCCCGCGTGGGCGCGGTCGCTGTCACGCGGCGAGGTGCGCAGGAGTCGTTCCCCACCGCCGAGGAGGTCGAGGCCCTGTGCTGTGCTAGCCCGGGGGACGACCCCCGGACCCCCGGCAGGGGGTCGGACGACATCCCCGGCGCTGGTTCGCGAGGTGAGTCCCTGTGAAGAAGGGTGGGATTCTGAATCGGCATCTCGCCGGGGCCATCGCCGAGTTGGGGCACGGGGACGGGGTGCTCGTGTGCGACGCGGGGATGCCGATTCCGGACGGGCCCCGGGTGGTCGACCTCGCGTTCCGGGCGGGCGTGCCGTCGTTCGAGGACGTACTCGCCGGGCTGCTCGACGAGTTGGTGGTCGAGGGGGCGCTCGCGGCGGAGGAGGTCCGGGAGGCGAACCCCGCCGCGGACGGGCTGTTGACGGGGTCGTTCGCGGACCTGTCGTACGTGTCGCACGAGAAGCTGAAGGAACTGTCGGCCGGGGCACGGCTGGTGGTGCGGACCGGGGAGGCCCGGCCGTACGCGAACGTGCTGCTGCGGTGCGGGGTGTTCTTCTAGGTCCGCCCGCCTTTTTCGGGAGCGTTGCCGGAAATGCTTCGAGGGGCCCCGTCCGTCGACCGGGCCCCTCGGCGTTTCCCCCTCCGTGCCGGAACCCTCGTGATCCCCCCAGATCCCCCTCCAAGGTTCCGACGCACAGTACGACTGCCCTAGGGGGGAAAGGGTTGTACGGCTTCCCGAAGATTTTTTCGGCCGGTGCCTCAGCCGCGTACGGCGTCCCCTTCGCGCACCGGACCACCCCGTACGACCGTCGCGTAGACGCCCACGCAGGGTTCGGGCGGGCGGCCCGGTAGCGCCGGGATCCGGTTGTGCCGGGCCGGTACGCGCAACGCCTCGGGGTCGCGCGGGACTTGGCCGTGTTCCAGGGTCGGTACGGCACAGCGCGGCGTCGACGCGATGATCCGGAGCACTGCGTCGCCGATGGCCAACTCCCTTCCCACCCAGGCGTGTTCGGGGAACCCCTCACCCTCGGTGCCGATCACGAGGTTGGCCCGGTACCGCTCCGGCTCCGCTGTGCCGCGTGGATTCAGGGCCGCCAGCGTGCGCAGGGTGGACGTGGTGACCAGGTGGAGGGGGGCGAAGTCGAAGAACGTGCCCGGCGGGGACGCCGACCCGAACTGCACGAGGTCGTGGGCGACTTGAGCGGTGACGCCCTGCTCCAGTACCTCTTCCGGACGGTCCCTGTCGAGGCTCGCGGCCGACGGGGGTACGTCGATGAGGGTGACCTCGCGGCCGAGGTGGGCGGAGAGTCCGTCGTGCACGCCGGGGTCGTCGGCGGACCAGCGGCGGCCGTCCGGGGTGGTGATACGGACGCCGGTTGCGGCCGACACCGCCGTACAGCGCAGCAACTGTCGCCAGAGGCGGGGGGACTTGGCGCTCGCGATCTTGCCGGTCTGCCGGTCGAGGAGGGCGAGGCGGCGGTCCGCGGTGAGGCCGTGGTCGGTCAGGGTGGTGGCCGGGAGGCGTTCGCCGAGCATCGACTTGACCGGGTAGCGGTGGAGTTGGGTGACGGAGGCGATCATGCGGGCAGGAGATCACGGTCCGGCGGACAATGGGGGGTGCTTGTCCCACCCCGGATCGGACGGGGTGGGACAAGCATGTTCGGGGAGCGGTCAGGCGACGCGGATCAGGACCTCGGCGGAGACGGTGTTGCCGTCCTTGGCCCGCAGGACCTGGGCGCCCTTCTTCGTGAACTTGTCGGCGATCTTGTAGGCGCTCTTCACGACGGGCGCGCTCTGCGGCAGGGTCAGCCACTTGTCGCCGGCCTTGACCTGGAGGGTGACCTTGGAGCCCTCCTTGAGACCGGCGGTCCGGCCGGTGAAGGTGACGACGTCGCCGAGCTTGATGCCGGTCTTGCTCGCCTTGATCGTGATGACCGGCTTGGGCGCGGGCACGGGCGCCGGGGCGGCGCTCGCGGCGGTGGCGCCGGTGACGACGAGGGCGGCGGACAGGGCGGAAACGGCGGCTACACGCATGTTCACAGGTTTCTCCTGGTTTTCTGTCGGTTTCCCCGCAGGGAATGCCAGACGGTATTTTCAATGCCTTTGCTCTGCATTGCGGCGCGGCGATACTACAGACACCACCAGGGGTTTAGCGGTTCCGAGAAGTGGCAGAAAGTGCAAATTCCCAGCTCTTTCACAGGTAATTCAGCGCCCCCGGCCCGCTGAACTGCACGCCTTATAGAGACCTGTGTGAACGAGCCCACACAACTCGCTCGCGCCCCTCGGTAAACATGTCGGCCGCCGCGTGCTGTTACCCGGTGTCAGAACGACCACCGGGAGAGGTGAGCAGCGTGGAGCACTGGGTGCTCGACCCGGCCGTGATCGCGGCTGTGGGGGCGAGTTGGGAGGCGATCGTGCGGATTGCGCGATCGGGGTCCGGCCGCCGTACCCGCCGTCGTATGGTGGCGCGCACATTTCGCTTCCACCGCGCGGGCACCGTCGTCGAATACCGGTACCGGGCCGCGCGCGAGGACGTGTGGGAGGACGAACGGTGACGCACACCGTCGAGGGGGGCAGCGGGATCTCCGGGGCGCACGAGGACTTCGACGTGTTCTTCCAGCGGACGTACCCACGGATGCGGGCGCGGGCGCTGCTGCTGTGGCGCCACCGCGAGGAGGCGGAGGACGCGGTGCAGGAGGCGTACGCCGAGCTGTTCCGCTACTGGGACCGGGTGTCGCGCTACGAGGCGCCCGAGGCGTGGGCGTACAAGGTCATGACCCAGCGCCTCAACCGGGCCCGCCGGACGTGGTTCCGCCAGCACGCGCTGGAGATCCAACCGCCGCCGACGGCGAGCGTGGAGGAGACCTCCGAGGCCCGCCAAGTGCTGGACGCGCTCGGGGGGTTGCCGGACCGGCAGCGCCAAGTCCTGGTGCTGCACTGCCTCCAGGGGATGCCGCAGCAGGAGATCGCCGAGCTGCTGGACATCAAACGCAGCAGCGTCGCGGGGAGCCTGCGCAAGGCACGTGGGCGACTGGGACGGGAGTTGGGGCTGCCGGTGGGCGAACTCCCGGGTGGTGGCGATGCGTTGATGCCCTTGTCCAGCGATCTGCGGCGGGGGGGCACGGCACCGTCCCGTGACCCGTTGAACAGTCTCCTGCGGCAGGCGGAGAACTGGCTGACGGCCGCCTGCGGTTCGGACGAGGACGCCCGGTGAGACATCTGCTGCGCGAGGCTCTCGTGCTCCTGGTCATCGGGCTGCTGGTGGCGGGCTCGCTGCTGCTGTCCGCGGTGATCGGCTACTGGCTGTTCTTCGTCGGCGGCATCACGGTCGTGGCGTTCTTCTGGGCGCCACCCGCCTTCATCTTCCTGGGAGTTGTGGTCCTCCCGCTCCTCGCGGCGGACGTCCGTGCGGTGCGCGGAGTCCGCCGTACGGGCGGTCTGCCGGAGTCGGCGGAACGCGTGTCTCCCTCCGACGCACGGCAGTTGAGGGAACTGGTGACGGAGGTGGCCCGCTCGATGGGAACGTCGCCGCCGACCCACCTCTGGCTCACGCCCCACGCCAACGCGTCCGTGCACGAGGTCCGGCGGCTTTTCCGGCGCCCGAGGCGAATTCGCCACATGTGCATCGGGGTCCCCCTGCTCGTGGGACTGCCGACCGATCAATTACGGGCGGTGCTCTGCCACGAACTGGGCCATTACGCGCGCCGCCACGCCCCGTTCAGCAATACGATCTACCGGGGTTCGGCGCATCTGGGCGAACTGCTGGCGGAACTCGACCACACGGTCCTGCCGGTGAGCGACGTTTCTGCCGTAGACACGTCGATCCGTTCCCTGGCTTCGGTCCAGCGCCGCGTCTTCTCGTTCTACCGCTCCTTCTACGACCTGGTCACGCTGGCGATCCGACGGCACCAGGAATACGAGGCGGACCGCGCAGCCGCCGAGGTCGTCGGCCATGACGTGATGGCGCGGGCCCTTCTCGCCTCGCACGCGACAGCCGCTTCCTGGAACGCGTACCGCACCGGAATCCTGGACCCGCTGCACGCGTACGGCCAATCCCCCGACGACCCGTACGAGGCATTCGGCGCCCTCTTGAACACTCCTGGCCGCCTCCCGCAATCCGTGCCACCGGGCCGAAGCCCCCGCCGGGATTCCCACCCGCCCTTGGAAAAGCGACTGACGGCGCTGACCTCGGCCGGGGTGAGGCTTTCCGTCACCGGAACACCCGCAGTGAAAGAGCTGGCGGTGACGGAGTCGGAGGCGTACGCACAGGTCCGGCAGGCAGCCCTGCCACCCACCGCGCACCCGCAGTACCGCAGGGGTTCCAGAGCGGTCGAGGTGATGCTCGCCGTCAGCGGATTCACGTTCTTCACCTGGCCGTTCTGGGCCTTCATCGGCGAGGAGGCGGTCCGCCCGGTCCTGTACGGCGGAGCGATCCTCGCCCTGGTATCGGCCCTGATCCTGCACAGGCAGCGAAAAAACCCGAAGGAATACCACGACCGTTTCACACCGCCCCCGGCCGGAACGGTCACCCCCGTCCCCTGGACGGAATGGGCAGGCGTCGCCGAGAAATGGCAGGCAGAAGCGCATCCGGTGAAACTCCGCACAGCGATCGACGCGTACAACGCATACCGTGCACGGGAAAGAGACGGCCGCCCCGTCGCCCCGACCTTCGCGGGCCTACTGCGCATACTGGAAGAGGCCCACGCCTCCCCCAGGGCTTCGAATGCACTGCTTTTCGCGGAACAATCAGCGGCCCTCCCCCGACATCTGTGGGGGGCTGCTGCGGCAAACGCCGTGGCGCGTTTCTCGAACCCCGCCGAAGTCACCTATCTGTTCTCGGCTGCGACCTACCAGCCGGCGTTTGTCCGCGTGCTGCGTGACCGACTCCGCTGGGAGCGCGTAGACCTGGACCGCCCACTCCCCCGCATCTCCCCGCCGGCCCCCGAGATCCCCCCGGAGAAACCCGGCCGGGACATCCCGGTCATTCTGCTGGCCTGCACCAGCGCCCTCGTCTTCGCCACGCTCCTCTCAAGGGTGCAGAGCCTGATCCCCTGGGCCGCTGCCGTCACCCTCCTCAGCGTTGCCCTCACCGCCCTGATCCAGATCATGAGACCGGCGAAGTACAGCCAGGATCAACCGCGCAGACTGAGACGGTGGTTGAACCCGGCCGCAGCCCTCTTCATCACCTTCTGCACAATCGGCCGGTTCGGTCAGCTCGGCAGGGGCGAGGTGGCCCCCTGGCTGATCGTGATCACGATGTTGGTCGTGGGGTACCCCCTCTTCAACCCCCGCGCGAAAGTGGGCGGCGTCCGCGCGACCCTGGCCCTGATCCTGGCCGCCTGGACCATCGCGGACGCCTGGAACGCCAACCACGACTGAGGAACGGCCGCCCGGAACTCCCCTGTACTGGGCGGCAGTTGAGAAACGCTCAGCGGATCGCGTGGTCCAGTCGGCGATGTCGAGGGCCTGGCGGTCGTCGACGAGGGCGGCGGCACGCTCGTCACGGGGAGTGAGTGATCAGCCGAGCGGCAGAGCCCACGAGGGGCCGTGAGGGGCGCGGTGCCAGACCCGCTGGCTGCCCTGGGCGACCGTGAGCCCGAACTCCTCTGAAACCCCCACCGGGTGAGTAGGGGTCTCCAGGGCGGTTGGTCTACTGCCAGCCGTGCTCTGCGAGGGGGCTCCGGCCGTCGAGGTAGCCGCGTAGGCCCGCCTCGGGGTACTCGATGATGTCGTCGGGCAGGTCGTGGACGGTGAACCATTCGAGCGCGAGGCACTTCTCCGGTTCCTTGTTGACGGGCTGCCCCTCCCATTCGGTGGCCTCGAAGAAGAAGCCGATGCGCTCCGTCTGAGCGTCCTGCCGATGGTGGACGGTATGGACCAGGCGCAGGTGAGCCGGGTTCACGATGACGCCAGTCTCCTCGTACAGCTCGCGGGCGGCGCCATCGGTCAGGGGTTCGCCCTGGTCGAGCTTGCCGGACGGCATGTGCCATCGGCCGCGGCCGTAGGGGCCGCCGCGCTGCGAGAAGAGGATCTTGGCGCCATCGCGGAGGATGACGTGAGTGTCGATGACGGGCTGGGCCGGTTGTCCGTTCATGTTCCCTGGGGGGTTGGACGGGTGGTTGAGGCGATCGACGCTATCGGCAGAGCCAGGATGGCGTCGGCGATTCGGCGTGCAACGTCCGATGGAGTGACGTGGCTGGTGTCGAGAGGGAGCACCTGAACCCCTCTGCTCATCAGGTAGGCGGCTGCTTCGGCGTAGAGCTCGGCTTCGCGCGCGGGAGCGGTGGGGTCGAGGTGGAAGCGGTGGGTAATGCCGCGCTGGGCGATGCGCTCGGCGATCAGCTCTGGGTCGGCGGTGAGGATCACTGCCATGTCCGGCAGGGGGACCCGGGAGTTGACGGCGAGGAGGAAGTCGTTCGGGACGCCGTCGAGCCGCTGGAGGACGAGCGTGGACGCCAGGTAGCGGTCGCTGACGATCAGCTCCCCCGCCTGTAGCGCGGGCTGTATCACTGTCTCGACGTGCTCGTAGCGGTTCGCGGCCACCAGACAGGCCAGGGCGATGCTGTGGATCTCGTCGGCGTGGCTGCGGGTGAACTGTCCGAGAGCGCTGGTGGTCGGCTCGCCGGTGCGCCGGGCGGGCCGGCCCTCGGCGGCAAGACAGTCGTGAAGGGCCTGGACGGTGGTGGACTTGCCGACGCCGCTGGGCCCGTCGACGGTGACGAACCACCCGTCGCGTTCGCCCGTCATGCGGCCCTACCTTCTTGAGTGCGTCCCGTGAGTTCGCGACTCTGGGACTGCGCGGGTGGGGCAGGGATGGTT